>JAFAWI010000246.1 GCA_019241915.1 Alphaproteobacteria bacterium | reverse complement strand
AAGGCAGGCGACAACCTTGCCGACATCGCCCGCCACTTCGACGTCGGCTATACCGAGTTGCTGGCAGCCAACCCCGGCGTCGACCCGTGGTCGCCGGCCGGCAAGCAGCTGACGATCCCGTCGCTTTACATTCTCCCCGATGCGCCGCGCGTCGGCATCGTGCTCAATCTGGCCGAGCGGCGGCTCTACTACTTCCCGCCCGGCGGCAAGACGGTGCAGACCTACCCGATCGGCATCGGCGCCACCGGCTTCACGACGCCGCTCAGCACCACAAAGGTCGTGCGCAAAGAGCCCAACCCGACTTGGATCCCCCCGGCTTCGATCCATGCCGAAAACCCGGATCTGCCGGCGGTGGTCGGTCCGGGCCCGGACAACCCGCTCGGCGCGTTCGCGCTGCGGCTCGGCTGGACCAATTACCTGCTGCACGGCACCAACAAGCCCGATGGGGTCGGCCGCAACGTCAGCCACGGGTGCATCCACCTTTATCCCGAGGACATCGAGAAGCTGTTCACGTCCGCCGCCATCGGCACTCCGGTGCGGGCGATCGAACAACCCGCCGCTGCGGCATGGATCGGCATCGGCCTTTATGTCGAGGTGCATCCGTCTAAGGCGCAGACCGATCAGATCGATACCGAGCAGCCGGTCACTCCTGCTGCCACACCAGGCATCAGGGAACAGGTTGCCGCCGTAGCGGGAAACTATGCCCAAAACGTGGATTTGCACGCGCTGGATGTGGCCGACACTGAGCACACCGGTCTTCCGGTGCTGCTCGCGCAACGGCCGCCGCCGGGCGTGGACGCGGCGCAGCCGGTGCCGGGCAATCAATCCGCACGGCTGGCACCGGCGGAGCTCGCGCAGACTCCGCCGCAGGCCTACGGCGGTTCCGTGCCGCCAGCTGCGGACGAGGAGGGCGGCGGGATCGGCCCGCTCAGATAGTCCGTTCGAGACAGGCTGGCATCATCGCTCGCGCAGTTTCGGGTCGAGCACGTCGCGCAGCGCGTCGCCGAACAGGTTGATGCCGAACACCGTCAGCATGATCGCGAGGCCCGGAAACACCGCAATCCACGGCGCGGTCGAGGCGTACTCCTCGGCGCCGCCCTGCAGCATCAGGCCCCAGGCGGCGACCGGCTCCTGCACGCCGAGCCCGAGATAGGACAGCGACGCCTCGGCGAGGATTGCCTGCCCGACAAACGAGGTCAGCATGATCAGGAACGGCGCCACGACGTTCGGCACCATATGCGCAAGGATGATCCGCGAATGGCTGAAGCCGAGGGCGCGGGCGGCATCGACGTAAGGGACCTCGCGGATCGCCAGCGCACTCGAGCGCACGACCCGCGCGCAACGCGGGATCAGCGGGATGGTGATCGCTGCGATCACGTTGTGCACCCCGGTGCCAAAGATCGAGACCACGGCCAGCGCCATGATGATCAGCGGAAACGACATCAGGATGTCGAGCAGGCGCTGCAGGACGAGATCGATGCGGCCGCCGAAATAGGCGCTGCCGACCCCGAGCACGAGGCCGCTGAACCCGCCGACCAGCGCCGAGGTGAGCCCGACGACAAATGCGGTACGGGCGCCGAACAGGATGCGCGAAAGGATGTCGCGGCCGAGCTGGTCGGTGCCGAGCCAGTGCGCCCAGCTCGGCGCTTCGGTCATGGCAGTGAAATCGTTTGCCGTGGGATTGTAAGGGGCGAGGAAATCGGCGAACAACCCGGCAAAGCCGAACAGCGCCACCAGCACGATGCCGATCGAGCCGACCGGCTGTCGGCGCACGAAGCGGATGGTGCTGGCGACGACACCGCGCGGCGGTATGCGGTCGTCGGCGAAGACGGCAGTACCGGTGGGGGTCGGGGCGGCGATGGTCATCGGGCGAAGTCTCGGCGCGCTTGGGTCAGGCGAGGCGGATGCGCGGGTCGAGCCACGCGTAGAACAGATCGACGAGCATGTTGCTGACGATGGCGATGGTAACGACGAGCATGACCAGGGCCTGGGTCAGTGTGTAGTCCTGGTTTTGTACCGACAGCACCATCAGCCGGCCGATGCCGTTGAGGTTGAACACCTGCTCGGTGACGACGAGGCCGCCGATCAGAAACGCGAACTCGATGCCGATCACAGTCACGACCGGCAACAGCGCATTCTTCAATGCGTGCCGATTGATGACGATCTTTTCGAGAAGGCCCTTGGCGCGCGCGGTACGGATATAGTCCTCGCGCAGAACTTCGAGCATCGCCGAGCGCGTCATCCGCATCGACACCGCGGCATAACGGTAGCCGACGGTGATCGCCGGCAGCATCACGATGCTGAGGTTGCGGATCGGGTCTTTCCACAGCGGCACATAGTCGATCGACGGCATCCACGGGTGTCCGCTGATCGCTTGTGTCAGGTCGAGGACCAGCAGGATCGACATGATGCCGAGCCAGAACGACGGCGTCGCGATGCCCGCGATCGAGAAGGTGCGAACCGCGAGGTCGATCCAAGTATTCTGCTTCAGCGCCGAGATCGTCCCGAGCGGAATGGCGATCGCAATCGCGATCAGCGTCGCCATCACGGCGACCTCGAGGGAGACCGGGAAACGGCTGGCGATTTCCTGGATGACCGGCTTGCCCGACCACATCGAGGTCCCGAAATCGAACCGTGCGAGGCCCCAGATAAAATCGAGGAATTGCAACCACCACGGCCGGTCGATGCCGATCTCGGCATGGCAGGCGGCAAGCGCCGCGGCGCTGAAGCTGGTGCCGCCCGAGCCGAGTCGCACCAGGCAGATGTCGCCCGGAATGAGCCGCATCAGAATAAACACCAGCGCCGCGGCCCCGAGCAGCGTGGGGAACACCAGCAGGACGCGGCTCACGAGATAACGGTGCATCGGCTTTTCGCGCGTCTCCCTGCTGGCGTTTGCCTGCTTAGCGGTCGAGCCAGACCGTCGCAAGGTCCTGGTTGATGTAGTGGCTCGGGCTGATCTTCCAGCCTTTGACGTAGGCCCGGTATGGCACGATCCGGTACCACCACGCCATCATAAGCTTGTGAGCCTGAGTATCCATGACGTGCTTGGCAAAGCGGAACATCGCCTCGTGCTGCTTCTGCGGGTCGGTTTCGTGCAGCGCCTTGCCGTAGAGCGCCATTTCCTCGGAGTCTTCGTAATTGCCGTAGTTCTGTGCGCTGACCGAGCTCGGCAGGTAGGGCTGCACGTCGATCAGCGGGTTGACCACGGCGTGGCAGTTGGCCTGCAGATCGACAGAAAAATTGCCGGCGCGCTCGGTTTCCATCCACGGCCCGGTCGGCATCATCTTTTGCGTGACCTTGATGCCGATCTTGCTCCATTGGTCGACCGCCCAGATGCCGACGTATTTGTACGGCTGGTCGACATCGCGGTTGAGCATCTCGAAGCTCAAATTTTCCTGCCCGGCCTCCTTCAGCAGCCGTTTCGCCTCAGCCCGCGATTTTTCGATGTCGGTGCCGAAGCCGGCGATCGTGGTCAACTCGTCCTTGTTGGGTGCCAGCGGATCGCCGGGGAAGACGATGCTGCCAACCGTCCGCACGTCGGCTATCTTCGACAGCGCCGGCACGCCATTCCAGCGGTCGATCGCCAGGGTCAGCGCACGCCGCACCCGCACGTCGTCGAACGGCTTCACCTTTTCGTTGATGGTGACGACGCTGCCGCAGTTCCAATCGCTTTCCTGCACCGCGATCTGGTCGCCGAGCGCGGCTTTCAGTTCGTCGCGCGCCGCCGGCGGCAGGCCGCGGAACTCGATCGAGGCCCGGTCCGAGCGCAGCGCGTCGATGCGCGTCGCCTGCTTTGCCGCGTAGATGCCTTTGAAGCCGTCGAGATAGGGCTGCCCCTGGCGGTAATAGTCGGGATTGCGCACCCCTTCGATCGATTGCCCGGTCTCGTAGCCCGCGAATTTGAACGGGCCGGAGCCCATCACGTTTTTCTCGTACCAGTGCGGATCCTTGTCGAGGATCGCCTTCTCGTAAATCCAGGCGTAGGGATCCGCGAGCGCCGGCAGGAACGCGGTCGTGGCGTATTTCAGGCTGAACACGACAGTGGTCGGGTCCGGCGCCTTGATCTTGTCGACCATCATGAAGTTCGACTGGCGCGGGCTGAGAAGACCCTCGTCGGGAAACACGATTTCCTGCCAACTTTTGGTGACGTCGGCCGCGGTCAGTGGGGTGCCGTCGTGGAATTTGACCCCGTCTCTGATCCTGAAAGTATAGGTCTTGCCGGCATCGGTCGGCTGCGGCATCTCGGTGCATAGATCGCAGACGAAGTCCGTGGTCGATGCCGGATTATCGGGATTGATGCGGATCAGCACGCTGTAGAACGGCGCGGCGGTGTGCGCCGTCGCATAGGTGGTCTCGCGGTGGCCGTCGAGGCTCGGCGGCGCATCGGACGGGATCATATAGGTCAGCGTCCCGCCGCGTTTCGGGCTCTCGGCCGCCTGGCCTGCATCGGCCAATAATGCCGTCGCCGCGATAGCGAGGGCTGCGCGCACTGCAATCTTCATCGCCCACCTCCTCGCCCTTCGATATTTCTTATCTCACTTGTCCAGCCAGACCGTCGCCAGATCCTGGTTGACGTAATGGCTGGGGCCGATTTTCCAGCCCTTGACGTATGCACGATACGGGACGATCCGCTGCCACCATAACAGGAAGATGCCGTGCGCCTGGTCGTCCAGCACATATTTATTGAATTCAAGCAGCTTCTGCTTCTGCTTGGTCTTGTCCAGCTCGCGAAGCATCGCGTTGTACAGGTCGATCTCATGCTGGTCGTCGAAATTGCCGTAGTTTCCCTCGGAGATCGCGTGCGGCAGGTACTTGCCGACATCGGCAAGCGGATTGACCACGTTCTGGCAATTTCCCTCGACCGTCATATCGAAATCTTCGGCGCGCATTGCGGCAAACCATGGTCCGGTCGGCAGCACGCGCTGGGTGACCTTGACGCCGATCTTCGACCACTGGTCGACCACCCAAATACCGTAATACTTGTACGGCTGGTCGGTTGAGCGGTTGAGCAGCGTAAAGCTCAGGTTCTCCTGCCCCGCCTCCTTCAGCAAGCGCTTGGCCTCGGCGCGGGACTTTTCGATGTCGGGCCAGAAGCCGGCAATCTGCTGGAGCTCGTCCTTGGTCGGCGCCAGCGGCGATCCCGGATAGGTCAGCCCGCCGACGGTGTGGACGATCGCGATCTTCGACAGATCGGCGGCCGATCCCCAGCGGTCGATCGCCAAAGTGAGTGCGCGGCGCACCCGCGGATCGTCGAACGGTTTGCGCTTATGGTTCGGCGTGATCAGGCCGCCGCAGTTCCAGTCGCTCGTCTGCACGTCAATCTTGTCGCCCAGCGCCGCCTTCAATTCGTCGCGCACCGTCGGCGGAAAGCCCCGGAATTCGATCGCCGCCTGATCGCTCTTGATTGCCTCTACCCGTGTCACCTGCTTGTCTGCGAAAATGCCTTTGATCCCGTCGAGATAGGGCAGGCCGGTACGGAAATAGTCCGGGTTGCGGACCCCCTCGATCGACTGGCCGGTCTCGTATTTGACGAATTTGAAGGGGCCGGTGCCGTCGATATTCTTCTCGTACCAGTGGATGTCCTGGTCGAGCTTGGCCTTGCTGTAGATCCAGGCATACGGGTCGGCAAGCGCCGGAAGAAACGCGTCGGTCGCGAATTTCAGGTGAAAGACGACGGTGTAGGCGTCGGGCGCGTCGACGCTGTCGACCATGACAAAGTTGCTGGCGCGCGGGCTGACCGTCCCCTCCGGCGGCCAGATGATCTTTTTCCAAGAGGCGAGGACGTCGGCCGAAGTGAGCGGCTGGCCATCGGCGAATTTGACGTTTTGGCGCAGCTTGAAAGCCCAGGTCTTGCCGTCGTCGGTCGGCTTCGGCATCTCGGTGCACAGGTCGCACACCAGGTCGGGGGAGCCCGGCTCCATCGGATTGGCGCGGATCAACGTCGAATAGTACGGCGCTGCCGAATGGATCGTGGCGTAGGTTTCCTCGCGCTGCGCATCGAAGCTCGGCGGCCCGTCCGCCGGGATCATGTAGGTGAGCGTGCCGCCACGCTTGGGAGCCTCGTCGGTGCTCGCCGGCCCGGCAAGCGCCACCATCAACACGGCCGCAAGCGCGGCCCAACCGCCAAACGTCCTCAGCATTCGATCCCCCTGCTCGCCTGTAATTTCGCCGCGGTCTATTTGTCGAGCCAAAGCCGCGCCAAATCCATGTTGATGAAGTGCGTCGGGGCGATCTTGAAGCCCTTGAGGTAGCTGCGATAAGGCACGATCCGGTGCCACCACAGCACGAACATCGCATGCGCCTGGATGTCCAGCATGTAGATGTCGAACGCGCGCATCGCCGCGCGTTGTTTCGCCGGGTCGGTCTCGTGCAGCAACGCCTCGTAAAGCTCGACCGCGTGCTTATCCTCGTAGCGCGCGTAATTTTCCCCGGCAAGCGCAGCCGGCAAGAACTTCTGGATGTCGATCACCGGGTTGACGATCCCGTAGCCGGGCGCCTCGACGACGACGCTGAAGTCGCCGTTGCGCATGCTGTCGAACCACAGCGCGGTCGGCACCATTTTTTGCGTCACGCGCAAGCCGATCTTGCTCCACTGGTCGATCAGCCAAGTGCCGACATATTTATACGGCTGGTCGACATTGCGGTTGAGCAGCTCAAACGAGAGGTTTTCGGCCCCGGCCTCCTTGAGCAGCCGCCGCGCTTCGGCGCGCGACTTCTCGATGTCGGGCCAATACCCCGCCATCTGCTCCAGCTCGGCCTTGGTCGCGGCGAGCGGAGAACCGGGAAAAACCAAGCCTCCCACGGTCTGCACGATCGCGATCTTCGACAGCGGCGGCGCGCCCCCCCAACGGTCCACCGCCAACGACAGCGCGCGCCGGACCCGCACGTCGTCGAACGGCTTTTTCTCGTGGTTGACAGTGACCGCGCTGCCGACGTCCCAATCGCCTTCCTGCACAGCGATCTGGTCGCCGAGCGCACCGGTCAACTCGTCTCGCCCCGAAGGCGGCATGCCGCGCAATTCGAGCGCCGCACGGTCGGAGCGGATCGCGGCGACACGCGTCGCCTCCTTGTCGGCATAGATCGCAACAAACCCGTCGAGATAGGGCAGCTTCGGATCGTAGTAATCGGGGTTGCGTTCGCCTTTGACCGACTGCCCCGTCTCGTAGCCGACGAACTTGAACGGGCCAGAGCCCATAACGTTTTTCTCGTACCAGTGCGGGTCCTTGTCGAGGATCGCCTTTTCGTAGATCCAGTTGAACGGGCTCGCGGTCGCCGGCAGAAAAGCCGCGGTCGGGAATTTCAGACGGAACACCACTGTCTGCGGGTCCGTTGCCTCGATCTTGTCGACCATCAGGAAGCTTGCGACGCGCGGGCTGAGCACACCTTGCGGCGGAAACGCGATCATGTTGAAGCTCGCGGCGACGTCGGCCGCGGTGAGCGGGGTGCCGTCGTGGAATTTGACCCCCTGACGGAGCGTGAACGTCCAGGTCGTGCCGCCGTCGGTCTGCGCCATCCCCGTACACAGGTCGCAGACGATGTCGGTGGTCGACGCCGGGTTGTCGGGGTTGATGCGGATCAGCTGGCTGTAGAAGGGGGCGAAGCCATGCACCGTCGCGAACGTGCTCTCCTTGTGCGCGTCGAAGCTCGGCGGTGCATCGGCCGGAATGAGATAGGTTAGTGTGCCGCCGCGTTTCGGCATCTCATCGGCCGCAAGGGGCTGCGACAGCAGCAGCGGCGCAAGCGTGCCGAGAGCGAGGCATGGGCGACAGCAATAGGTGAGGGCTCGCCGGCGGCGCCGCATCGCTCGCGCTCTTGTTGCCATCGGCGGCTCCCCGCTGCGGGCCCGGCGGCTTATTTGTCAAGCCAGAGCGTCGCCAGGTCCATGTTGAGGTAGTGGCTCGGGCCGATCTTGAAGCCCTTGACGTACGAGCGATAGGGAATGATCCGGTTCCACCAGATGACCTCGGTCGCATGGGCCGCCGTGTCCATCACGTACTTCTCGAAAGCGACCATCTCCTCATGCTGCTTCTGCGTGTCGGTTTCGTGCAGCAGCTTTTCGTAGAGCCTGGTCTCCTCCTCGTCCGGTACGCCGCCCATGTTCTCGGCGCTGCCGGCGAGGAACGGCTGGATGTCGAGCACCGGGTTCACGACGCTGTGGCAGATCGGGTAGTGCACGACGCCGAACTCGCCCGAGCGCATGGCCTGGAACCACGGCCCCGTCGGGACCACCTTTTGCGTGACCTTGACGCCGATCTTCGACCACTGGTCGACGAGCCAAATGCCGACAAACTTGTAAGGCTGGTCGACGTCCCGGTTGAGCAGCTCAAAGCTGAGGTTGTCGACCCCCGCCTCGTGCAGCAGCTTTTTCGCTTCGGTGCGCGATTTGTCGATGTCGGGCCAGAAACCGGCCATGGATGACAGCTCGTCCTTGTTGGCGGCGAGCGGCGACCCCGGAAACACGATGCCGCCCACAGTCTTGACGATGGCGATTTTCGACAGCGCCGGCGCCCCGCCCCAACGGTCGATCGCCAGACTGAGCGCCCGCCGGACGCGTGCATCGTCGAACGGCGGCTTCTTCTCATTGAAAAACAGGTCGCTGCCGCAGTTCCAGTCGCTCTCTTGCTCGGCGACCTGATCGCCGACTGCTTTTTTCAGCTCGTCGACGGCCGATGGCGGCAGGCCTCGGAACTCCATCTGCGCCCGGTCGCTGCGGATCGCATCGACCCGTGTCGCCTGCTTCGGTGCATAAATGCCGACGATGGCGTCGAGATAGGGCAGCCCCTTGACATAGTAATCCGGGTTCTTCTTCCCCTTGATTTCCTGGCCGGCCTCGTAACTGTCGAAATAGAAGGGGCCCGACCCCATCACATTCTTTTCATACCAGTGGGGGCCCCTGGCCGGATCGTCGAGAATCTTCTTCTCGTAGACAAAGGCGAACGGGTCGGCCAGCGCCGGCAAAAAGGCGCCGGTGGCGAACTTGAGGCTGAACACCACGGTTGTCGGATCGGGCGACTCGATTTTCTCGATCAGGTCGCGGTAGTTGCTGCCGCGCGCGCTCAGCACGCCTTCCGGCGGAAAGGCGATTTCGTTCCAGCTCGCCGCCACATCCGCAGCGGTCAGCGGATTGCCGTCCTGAAACTTCACGCCGTCGCGGATCTTGAAGGTGTAGGTCTTGCCCTCACCGGTCGGCTTGGGGATTTCCGTACAGAGATCGCAGACGAAATCGGTGGTCGAGGACGGGTTTTGCGGGTTGATGCGGAGCAAGACGCTGTAATACGGCGCCACCGAATGGACTGTCGCGTAGGTCTCCTCGCGATGCCCGTCAAAGCTCGGCGGCGCGTCGGCCGGAATCAT
>JAFAWI010000054.1 GCA_019241915.1 Alphaproteobacteria bacterium | reverse complement strand
CCGCGCCGTGCTCAACCATCGGCGGGCGCCGCGGCCCCGTCGCAGGAATATTCATCCATGGCCAACAAGATGCTCATCGACGCGACCCATCCGGAGGAGACGCGGGTGGTCGTTGTTCGCGGCAACCGGGTCGAGGAATTCGATTTTGAGTCGTCGAGCCGGCGCCAACTAAAGGGCAACATTTATCTCGCCAAGGTCACTCGGGTCGAGCCGTCGCTGCAAGCGGCCTTTGTTGATTACGGCGGCAATCGCCACGGGTTTCTCGCGTTCAGCGAGATCCACCCCGACTACTACCGCATCCCGGTAAGCGACCGCGAACCGCCCGAACCCGAGGCGCCGCACAACGAGATACCGGTCGATCTGCCCGACGGCGTGAGCGCCAATGCGCCGGCCAACGGGTCGCCCGACCTGGAGATGGAGATGCCCGGTGAAATGCCGGGCGAGGATCCCGGGACCTTTGCCGACAGCGACGATGCGCCTGTCGCGCTTGCCGATGCGCTGCCCGCGGCGGTGCCGGTCGCGTCCGAGCCGGAGACCGAAGGAGAGACCCTTACCGATGCCGAGACCGCGGTCGAGATCGCTGCGGTTGCGACGATCGACGATGTCGTCGCTGAGGAAATGGCGGCGGTCGCAACGCCGGACAATGTAAGCGACGTCGAGATGGCGGCGCCGATCGAATCGGTGGTGTTGAGCGACCCGTTCTTCGAATCGAGCGAACCCGCCATGGCGGAAGAGGTCGAAACGCTCGACGACGAGGAGGAGGCCGAGGAAGAGGCCGGCGAGCGCCGCCGCCGCTCGTACTCGATGCGGCATTACAAGATCCAGGAGGTGGTGAAGCGGCGCCAGATCATGCTGGTGCAGGTCGCCAAGGAAGAGCGCGGCAACAAAGGCGCCGCGCTGACGACTTATTTGTCGCTGGCCGGCCGCTACTGCGTGTTGATGCCGAACACCGGCCGCGGCGGCGGCGTCTCGCGCAAGATCACCAGCCTCGGCGACCGTCGCCGGCTCAAGGAAATCCTCGAGGACCTCGGCATCCCGGAAGGGATGGGCGTGATCGTGCGCACCGCCGGCGCCGAGCGTTCCAAGGCCGAGATCAAGCGCGACTACGAGTACCTGATGCGGCTGTGGAGCGAGATTCGCGACCTGACGCTGAAATCGACCGCGCCGGCGTTGATCTACGAGGAAGGCAACCTGATCAAGCGCTCGATCCGCGACCTCTATGCGCGCGACATCGACGAGGTCGTGGTCGAGGGTGACGAGGGCTACAAGACCGCGAAGAGCTTTATGCGCATGCTGATGCCGAGCCATGCGCGCCGCGTGCAGAATTATCGCGACCCGCAGATCGGCCTGTTCCACCGCTTTCAGGTCGAGAGCCAGATCGATGCGGTGCATTCGCCGGTGGCGCAGCTGCGCTCGGGCGGCTATGTCGTGATCAACCAGACCGAGGCGCTGGTCTCGATCGACGTCAACTCCGGGCGCGCGACGCGCGAGCGCAACATCGAAGAGACGGCGCTGCGCACCAACCTCGAAGCCGCCGAGGAGATCGCCCGCCAGCTGCGGCTGCGCGATCTCGCCGGACTGATCGTCATCGACTTTATCGACATGGAGGAGCACCGCCACAACGCCGCGGTGGAGCGGCGTCTCAAGGAGGCGCTGAAGAATGACCGGGCGCGCATCCAGGTCGGCCGGATCAGCCCGTTCGGCCTATTGGAGATGTCTCGCCAGCGGCTACGGCCGTCGCTGGCCGAGGCCTCGACGCAGCCTTGTCCCCATTGCGGCGGAGCCGGCTTTATCCGCTCGACCGAATCGACCGCGCTGCATGTGTTGCGCGCCATCGAGGAGGAGGGTGCGCGCGGCCGCTCGGCGGAAATCTGCCTCTACGTACCGACCGCCGTCGCGCTCTACGTGCTCAATCAGAAACGCGAATCGTTGGCGCAAATCGAGGCGCGTTACGGGCTTCGGGTAACGCTCGGCCGTGACGATCAGCTGATCCCGCCCAACTTCCGGATCGAGCGCCTGCGCGCCTACGCGCCGGGTGAAGCGCCGCCGCCGCGTCTGCCCGCGCCGGCGCCGGTCGAGGAAGTCGACGACGAACTCGACGAGGAAACGGCCGAGACGGACGACACGGCCGCGACCGCGGAGGGCGCTGCAGGTCGCCGTGATGAGGAACGGGGCGAGCGCCGTCGCCGCCGGCGGCGCGGCCGCCGCGGCGAAGAGCGTGGCGAGCGGCGTCCCGACGAGGCGCGCGCAGCGCGTCGCGAACGCGCCGTCGAGACTGCCGCGGACGGTGACGAGACGCAGGCCGCGCCGGACGCGGAGCGCGACGGCGACGGCGAGCGCCGCCGGCGCCGCCGGGGCCGTCGCGGCGGACGGTGGCGCACCCGGGAAAATGGCGCCGAGGCACCGAGCTCGGACGCTGCGGACGCTGCGGACGCGGCAGATGCCGGCTTCGCGCCGGAGTCGCAAGATCGCGGCGACGGCGCGACGGACATTTTCGGCGACGGCACCGCGGCGGCGCCCGCGGCCACGCCGCCAATCGCCGAGACACCTGCGGCCGCAGCCGCGGTCGAACCCGCCGCGGCGGCCGAGCCGGAACCGGCGCGCGAGCTTGAACCCGTGGCCGCCGGCAACGGGGCGGAAGCCGAGGCGGAACACGCGGCAGAGCCGGCGCCGGGCGGACGGCCGGCGCCGCAGCCGCCCGAAGGCGTCGATGTCCATGCCGTCACGGAAAAGCCGGCGGCGCCGCGCCGCGGTTGGTGGAACCGGCTGATCCAGTGAGCCCTGCGCCGGGCGCCCGCCGTCCGCTGAGCTATCGCCTGCGCTGTGGCGCGGCGGCCCTGCTGATCGCGGGCGCTGCAGCGCTGCCGCTGCATCCGGCTGGCGCGCATTCGGGCGAGGGCGGCGCGTCCGGCGAAACAATTCTGCGCGACACGGAAATCGAGAACGACATCCGCGCGCTGGCGACGCCGGTCTGGCGCGCCGCCGGGCTCGAACCGGGCACGATGGGCATCTACATCGTCAACGATGCCCAGCTGAACTCGTTTGTCGCCGGAGGCCAGGCAATCTTCCTCAACAGCGGCCTTATCCTGCGGGCGCGGACGCCGAACATGCTGATCGGTGTGATCGCGCACGAGAGCGGCCACATTGTCGGCGGCCACGTGCTGCGCTCGCTGGAAGCGCTGAAAAACGCCAGCATCGAGACGATCATTGCCACCGTCTTGGCGGTCGGGGCGTCGGTGGCCGGCGGCAACAGCGGGCCGATGATCGCCGCTGCGGGCCTCGGCCAGCGCGCCTTCATGTCGTTTTCGGTGGCACAGGAAGCGACCGCCGACCATATGGCGATGAGCTTCCTCGACCGCAGCGGCGAGTCGGCGCGCGGGCTGCTCGAATTCTTCGAAATCCTGCAGGCGGACGAGCCGGTGATCCAGCAGCCGATCGACCCGTGGGCGCGCACCCATCCGCTGACGTCCGAGCGCATCGATTACCTCCGCCACCATGTCGAGACGGCACGTTCGTCGAACGCACCGGAGCCGGCCGGCTTCACCGGGCTGTTGCAGGCGATCCAGGTCAAGCTGCACGCGTTTCTCGACGATCCGGCGACGACGCTGCGCGACTACCCGGTGAGCGACCGTTCGACGCTCGCGCGCTACGCCCGCGCCATCGCGCTCTACCGCATCCCGCGGCTCGACGCCGCACTGGCCGAGATCGACGGGCTGATCCGCGACGATCCGGCGAACCCGTATTACGACGAGCTGAAAGGCCAGATGCTGTTCGAGAACGGCCGCATTCGCGAGGCGATCGGCCCGTACGAGCTGGCGGTCAAGCTGGCCCCGCGCGCCGCGCTGATCCGCATCGCGCTGTCGCAGGCCTATATCGAGAGCGGCAATCCGGCGCTCAACAAGCGCGCGATCGCCTATCTGAACGACGCCTCGCGCGAGGAGGGCCGGGAGGGGACGCTGTGGCGGCTGCTCGCGACCGCCTACGGCCGCGACAATCAGCTCGGCATGATGGCCCTGTCGCTCGCCGAGGGCGCGCTTGCCGACAACAAGAAGAAAGACGCGCAGCAGCAGGCGCAGCGCGCCAAGCAAACGCTGCCGCGCAACAGCGTCGGCTATCAGCGCGCCGAGGAGATACAGCGCGAGGCCGATCACCTCGACGACGACTGATTTTCGCCCACTTCGACCACGGAACCCCCATGCCCGCCCGCTTCGGCCTCCCCCTCTTTCTCGCTGCCGCGCTCGCCGCGCCGTTTGCTTCGGCCGCGGATTTCACGCCCGAGCAGAAGAAGCAGATCGAGGCGATCGTCGGCGACTATCTGAAATCGCATCCGGAGGTGCTGGTCGATGCGATCCAGGCGGCCGAGGACAAGATCAAGGCCGACGAGAAGGCCAAGGCCGCCCGCATCCTGGCCGAGCACAAGAAGGCGGTGTTCGACGACCCGCAATCCCCGGTCGCCGGTAACGCCAAGGGCGACGTGACGCTGGTCGAGTTCTTCGACTACCGCTGCCCTTATTGCAAACAGGTCGAGCCGGCGCTGGAAAAACTGGTCGCCGACGACCGCAGGCTGCGCTTTGTCT
>JAFAWI010000023.1 GCA_019241915.1 Alphaproteobacteria bacterium | reverse complement strand
CCTTGAGCCCGACGCGCGCCAGCGCCTCGGCCTGACGCCGCTGCACCTTCGCCAGATCGAAGGTGCCGAGGGCCTCGTTGAAAAGACGATGGAAATTGAGCTCGGCCGCCAGATGCAGGAAGACGCCGCCGAGCCCGATGGCGGCGCGGTCCATGAACACGAACTCCTGCGGCACTTTCACCGGGCCCCTTTCCTTCAGCGCCCGGTGCACTCTGAAGGCCTCGCGGCGGCCATACTGGCTCGGCGCCACGCCGTCGGCGATGCTGCGCACGCGGTCCTCGAGGAGCGGCCCGTAGATGAACTTCGCCCAGATGTTGAGGGTATCGATCAGGTCGTTGCGCAGCCCCTTGAACCCCCACGTCTCGTAGGCGTGGACGATGCGGCCGCGATCGCCCGTGCGCAGCCCCTCGTAGAGGTCGACGACGCCACCCACGAATTTCGGGGGGAAGATGCGGATGCAGCCGTAGTCGAGGAGGTTGATGCCGCCGACGCGCGCTTCTGTGCCGTCGGCCTCTGAGAACACCGTGTAATTGCCGAGATGCGGATCGCCGTGGATCACCCCATAGAAGTAAAACGGCACGTACCAGAGCCGGAACATGCGCAACGCCATTTCGTTGCGCGCACCGAGCGGCGCCTGTTTTGCGATGTCGAGGATCGGCTCGCCGTCGAGCCAGGTCATCGTCAGCAGGCGCTGGGTCGAAAGCTCGTCGCGCGGACGCGGCACGGCGACCTTTGGCTCGTCTTTCAGGATCTCGCCGTAGAGCCGCATATGCGCCGCCTCGCGACGGTAATCGAGTTCTTCGCGCAGCCGCGCGGCGATCTCGGCGTGGATGTCGGCGGTCGCGACGGCGCGGTCGTAGCGCTCGTAAAGCCCCATCGCCAGGCGCAGCTGCCGCAGATCGGCTTCGACCGCCGACGCCATGTCGGGGTATTGCAGCTTGCACGCCAGTTTGGCTCCGTCGCGCGCCACCGCCCGGTGCACCTGGCCGAGCGACGCGGCGCGCGCTGCCTCATGTTCGAAGCTCTTGAAGCGGCGCTCCCAATCCGGGCCGAGCTCACCGATCATGCGGCGGCGAACAAATGGCCACCCCATCGCCGGCGCGTTCGACTGCAGCTGGATCAGCTCGCGGACATATTCGTCGGGCAGCGCATCGGGGATGGTCGCGAGCAGCTGCGCGACCTTCATCAGCGGCCCCTTGATGCCGCCGAGCGCCGCCTTCAAATCGGCCGCGTGCCGATTGCGGTCGACCCGAATGCCCAGATAGCGCTCGCCCGCGAGCCGCGCCGCAAGCCCGCCGACCGCAGTGCCGACCTGGGCGTAGCGTCGCACCCGGCCAGTGAAACTGTCTTCGTCGCTCATTGTCGATGTTGTGGCACGGGATCGTCCGCGCGTCCTGTTTCTCCTGACATCTGCAGGAAATTTACCGGAGCGCGAACCGCCTCCGCTTCGTGCGTCGGCTGACGGAAGCACATAAATCCGGCGATTTTTCGGTCGCGGTTTTCGCTATCATACCCCTGGGCGGCCGAGGGACAGCGAATGGATTACGAAACCTGCCGCAGCCTTCCGGCGATGTTCTTCGAGAGCGCCGCGCGAGCCGGCGACAAGCCGTTTCTATGGGCCAAACGCAGCGGCGCGTATCAGCCGATCGGCTGGGCCGAGACCGCGCGAACCGTCAACCGTCTCGCGCGCGGCCTCGCCGCGCTCGGGATCGCGCCGGGCGACCGGGTGGCGCTCGCCGCCGAAAACCGGCCGGAATGGGCGATCGCCGACCTCGCGATCATGAGCGCTGGCGGGATCACGGTACCCGCCTATACGACCAACACCGTCGACGATCACCGCCACATCTTCGGAGACAGCGCCGCACGCATTGTCATCGCCTCAAAGCCGCCGATCAGCGAACGGGCTGCGGCGGCGGCAGCGCAGCTTCCCGGGGTGCACGCGGTCATCGTCATCGAGGGCGCGGTTCCCGAGGGGGCACGCACGTGGCAGGAGGTGCTGGAGCTTGGCGACACGCAGCCGGACGACATCGGCGACCGCGTCGCCAAGCTCGCGCCCGATGACATCGCCTGCATCATCTACACATCGGGCACCGGCGGGCTGCCGAAGGGCGTGCTCCTGAGTCACCGCAACATCCTCGCCAATTGCCGCGGGGCCTTTCACCTGCTGGAGATGCTGGGGCTCGGCGACGAGGTGTTCCTGTCGTTCCTGCCGCTGTCGCATTCCTACGAGCACACGGCCGGTTTGATGTTCCCGATCTCGATTGGCGCGCAAATCTATTTTGCCGAAGGCGCCGATACGCTCGCCGCCAACCTGCTGGAAGCGCGGCCGACGATCATGACCGCGGTGCCGCGCCTTTATGAGACGATGCACCAGCGGATCCGCCGCGGTATCGAGCGCGAAAAGGGCCTGAAGCGCCGCCTGTTCGAAAAGGCGGTCGCGGTCGGCCGCAAACGGCTCACCGACGAGCCGTTGAGCGCCGGCGAGCGGCTGATCGACCCGCTCTTGGAAAAGTTGGTGCGCGACAAGGTCCGGGCGCGGTTCGGCGGGCGGCTCAAGGCGATGGTGTCGGGCGGGGCGCCGCTCAATCCCGAGATCGGCAGTTTCTTCCTCGCGCTCGGGGTGGAGCTGTTGCAGGGCTATGGGCAGACCGAGGCGGCACCGGTGATCGCGTGCAACCCGCCCGGCGATATCGCCATCGACTCGGTCGGCCCGGCGCTGCGCGGCGTCGAGATCAAGATCGCCGAGGACGGCGAAATCCTGGTGGCCGGCGACAATGTCATGAAGGGCTACTGGAACGATCCGGAGGCGACCGCGCGCACCCTCAACGGCGGCTGGCTGGCGACCGGGGATATCGGCCATCTCGACCGGCGCGGCTATCTCCGAATCACCGACCGCAAGCGCGATTTCATCAAGAATTCCGGCGGCGACATGATCGCGCCGTCCAAGGTCGAAGGCGCACTGACCTTGGCGCCCGAGATCGCGCAGGCGATCGTCTTCGGCGACCAGCGGCCGCACCTCGTGGCAGTTCTGGTGCCCGACCCGGAATTCGCGACGCATTATGCCGGCCGCAACGCCGACCTCGCCGTGCTTGCGGCCGACGCGGGCTTCTACAAGGCGCTCGACGACATCGTGGCCCGCGTGAATGCGACGCTGCCGGCGAACGAACGGGTACGGCGTTTCGTCATCGCCAGCGAGCCGTTCTCAACCGGCAACGGCCAGCTGACCCCGACGCTGAAGGTACGCCGGCATGTCGTCCGCGCCGCTTACGCGGCCGCACTCGACGAACTGTACGAACGCAAAGGCGCGGCGGCCTGATCCCGTCGCAGATAGTAGACGGCGAACATCCGGGCAGGGTCGGTCCAGGTTTCCAGCGTGGCAAAGCCGGCACGCGCGGCGAGGGCCTGGAACTCGTCGATCGCGTATTTGTACGAGTTCTCGGTGTGAACCATCTCGCCGGCGCCGAATGAGAAACGCCGGCCGGCGACAACGCAGCTCTGCACGTCGCAGCTGCGGATGTAGAGCTCCACCCGCCCCTGCTC
>JAFAWI010000416.1 GCA_019241915.1 Alphaproteobacteria bacterium | reverse complement strand
AGCGCGTGCAGCGTGATGCCTTCGGCGGCAAGACTCGTTTCGGTGCTTGGGAAGATGCCGTAATTGAAGATCACAAAAGTGTGGCTGATCTCGCCGCCGGCCTGGCGGATCGCCCGCACAAAATTGAGCTTTGAGGTGCCCTCGCTGGCCAAATCCTCGACCAGCAGCACCCGCGCCTCGTCCTTCAATTCACCCTCGATCTGGGCGTTGCGGCCAAAGCCCTTGGCCTGCTTGCGCACGTAAAGCATCGGCAACGACAGCCGGTCGGCGATCCACGCGGCGAACGGGATGCCGGCGGTTTCGCCGCCGGCAATCGCATCAAGGGATTCGCAGCCGACGCGCCGCTCGATCAAATCGGCGCCCATGTCCATCAGCTTGCGCCGGGCGCGCGGGAACGAGATCAACCGCCGGCAATCGACATAGACCGGCGAGAGCCGTCCCGAGGTGAAGGTGAACGGGTTGTCGGGCCGGAACAGCACGGCCTCGGTTTCGAGCAGGATGCGGGCGGTGGCTTCCGCCGCATCGCTCTCGATCGCGGTGCGGTCGGGATGCGGGGCGTGGGGCATGGTCTATCTTAACGGCAAAGCCGGCGGAGTTGACAATCGAAGATGATAAGAACAAAAAAGGAACATCGATAACTCCCGCCGCGTTCGTTCCCGATGACATCGGTTGGCCTCGCCGTTCTGCAAGAGCGTATCCGCCGGATCGAGCGGCCGCACGCCCTGGTCCATGGGGTGCTGCCGATCGGCATCGCCGCGATCGACCGCATCCTGCCCGGGGGCGGGCTGGCGCGCGGCGCGCTGCACGAAATCCTCGGCGCCGGCCTCGACCAGGAAGACGGCGCCGCGGCGGCCGGTTTTGCCGCCGGCATCGCGGGCCGGCTGTTCGCTGCAGATTCCTTGCAGATAACAGCGAAAACAGCCAGCGCCGTCGTGCTGTGGGCGGGGCAGCGCGGCGACCTGTACGGGCCCGGCCTCGCCGCACAGGGTCTCGACCCGGCGCGGATCGTGCGGGTCCTTGCGCCGCGCGACGACGACATTCTCTGGACCCTCGAAGAGGGGCTGCGCAGCCCTGGAATCGCTGCCGTGGTCGGCGAGGTCGGCCGGCTGCCGATGGTCGCCGGCCGCCGGCTGCAGCTCGCCGCCGAGCGCTCCGGGGTCACGGCCTTGCTGCTGCGCCGCTGGCGCCGCGCCGCCGAGGCCGAAAGCGGCCAGCCAAGCGCTGCGTTGACGCGCTGGCGGGTCGGCGCGCTGCCGTCGCAGCTCCTTCCCGGTCTCGATGACGAACCCGGCCTGGGCCGGCCGCGCTGGCGGATCGAATTGCTGCGCTGCCGCGGCGCCGAGCCGGCGGCTTGGGATGTGCCGACAGTATTGGAGGTGGCCGATGCACCGGATCCTGTATGTCTTCCTGCCGGATTGGCCGATCGATCGGCTGCGCCGCGCCGGCCTGCTGCCTGGGGGAAACGCCGGCGCGCCGTCGGGTGAGGGCGAGCCCCCCTTCGCGACGGTGAGCGCCGCGGGCGGGCGGCAGCTGGTCGCCGCGGTCAACCGGGCGGCAGCCGCCAAGGGCATTGCGCCGGGCCTGCCGCTCGCCGATGCGCTATCCTACCTGCCCGGCCTGGCGACGCGCCCGGCCACGCCCGCCGATGACGCCGATGCGCTGCGACGCTTCGCCGAATGGTGCGGCCGTTACAGCCCGTGGACCGCGCCGGATGGCGACGATGGCATCAAGATCGAAATCACCGGCTCGGCCCATCTGTGGGGCGGCGAGGCGGCGCTCGCCGCCGATCTGTCGCGCCGCCTCGCCCGGCAGCAGATCGCGCACCGTCTGGCGATCGCCGATACGCTTGGCGCCGCCTGGGCCGTCGCCCGCCATGCCGTACGCGAGCACGAGCCGGCCGTCGTCGCACCCGGCGCGGCGCGCGAGGCGCTGGCGCCGCTGCCGGCGGCGGCGCTGCGCCTCGATGCGGCGCTGGTCCAGGGGCTCCACCGGGTCGGGCTGCGCTGCGTCGGCGAGATCATGGCGATGCCGCGCGACGCGCTCGCCCACCGCTTTGGCGAGACCATGACGCGCCGCCTTGACCAGGCGCTCGGCGACTGGCCCGAGCCGCTGTCGCCGCTCGGCGAGGTGCCGAGCCGGCGGGTGCGGCTCAGCTTTGCCGAGCCGATCGCCGATCCGGCCGACCTCGCCCGCGCCGCCGAGCGGCTGACCCATGACCTCGTCGTC
>JAFAWI010000401.1 GCA_019241915.1 Alphaproteobacteria bacterium | reverse complement strand
CTGCTGGCGACATCGAGCGCGATGTCCGAGACCATCCCGCCGAGCCTGGTGCTGATCACGATCGGCTCGGTGACCCCGGGGCTCTCGATCGCCGCGCTGTTCACCGGCGGGCTGATGCCGGCTTTTGTCGCGGCGCTGGCGCTGGTCGCGGTGGCGTGGTGGCGCTCGCGCAACGAAGACAAGGGCGCTGGCCGGCGCGCGCCGCTCTCGGTGATGGGCAAGACTCTGCTGGTGGCGCTGCCCGGACTGAGCCTGCCCTTTGTCATCCGCTATACGGTCATCGAGGGGGTCGCCACCGCGACCGAAGTTTCGACGGTCGGCGTCGTCTATACCGCGCTGCTCGGGCTGCTGGTCTACCGCGAATTCGACTGGCGGCGCATCTACCCGATCCTGATCGAGACCGTCTCGCTCACCGGCGCAGTGATGATGATCATCGGGACCGCGACGAGCATGGCCTGGGCGCTCACGCAATCCGGATTTTCGCTGTGGCTGGTCTCGGCGATGGCCGCGGTGCCCGGCGGCAGCTGGGGCTTCCTCGCGGTGACCATCGTCGCCTTTATCGTGCTCGGCAGCGTGCTCGAAGGCCTGCCGGCGATCGTGCTGTTCGGGCCGCTCTTATTCCCGGTCGCCAAGGCGATTGGGGTGCACGAGGTGCATTACGCGATGGTGGTGATCCTGGCGATGGGGATCGGCTTGTTCGCGCCGCCGTTCGGCATCGGCTTCTTCAGCGCCTGCGCCATCGGCCGCACCAACCCGGACGATTCGCTGTGGCGCATCTGGCCCTATATCGGCGCGCTCGTCATATCGCTGCTGATCGTCGCGGCGATTCCCTGGCTGTCGATCGGCTTCTTGTAGGCGGCTACGCCACGGCCTCTGGAATCGGGCCGCAGACGAATTCATCGCGCTCGGCGTTGTAGGCGCCCCAATGCGCGTGAAACTCGTCGCCGGCTTCGGCGGCGGCTTCCTCGGCCTCGGCGCGCGTCGCGTAGACACCGCGGAATTCGCGCCACGGCGGCTCGCCGCTGACCACCCCCCAGCCGCGCACCCAGCCCGGATGCAATACGTCGCTCGTCAACAACGCGAGCCTCCATCACCGCGCCCGCCGCCGGTCGGGGCGGCCTCGGGCAAGGGATAACCTGCTGCGGTGAACGATTTTTGAAGATCGGCGATCCCGCCGACCGCAGTCGGATTATGGCGGCGACGGCTCGGGCGCGGGCGGCGCCGCAGCCCGGCCGGTCAGGCAGGGGGCGATCACCCCGACGATGCCGCGCCGGAACGTCAGCACGCAGACGATGAAGATGAGCCCCTCGATCACCGTCACCCATGAGCCGGCCTGCGCCAAGTAGTTCTCCATCGTCACGATGACAAAGGCTCCGACGACCGGTCCGAGGGGCGTCCCGACCCCGCCGACCAGCGTCATCAGCACAACCTCGCCCGAGGTCGTCCAGTCGACATCGCTCAGCGCGGCGAATTGCAGCACCAGGCACTTGGTGGCGCCGGCCAGTCCGGCGAGCGCCGCCGACAGGACGAACGCCAAGAGCTTGTATCGCTCTGCGCGGTAGCCGAGCGACACCGCGCGCGGCTCGTTCTCGCGGATTGCGGTAATCACTTGGCCAAACGGCGAATTGACCGCGCGCCGCACGATCGCGAATCCGACAACGAACATCGCCAGCACGAAATAGTACATCGCCAGCGGGTGGTTGAGGTCGATGAGGCCGAGCAGACGGCCGCGCGGCACCGCCTGGATGCCGTCCTCGCCTCCGGTAAACGGCGCCTGCAGCGCAAAGAACGCCACCATCTGCGCCAGCGCCAATGTGATCATCGCGAAATAGATGCCCTGGCGGCGGATCGCCAGCCAGCCGAAGACGCTTCCGAGCAGCGCTGCCGCCGCGGCCCCGGCAACGATCCCGAGTTCAGGCGGAAACCCCCATACCTTGACGCAGTGCGCGGTGACGTAGGCGGCGCCGCCGTAAAACGCGGCGTGGCCGAATGACAACAGTCCGACATAGCCGAGCAGCAGGTCGAACGCGCAGGCGAACAGCGCCAGGCACAACGCCCGCATCACGAAGACCGGATAGAACAGGAACGGCGCCGCCAGCGCCAGCGCGATCAGCGCGATGGACCACCATAGCCCGGCGCGCCGGCTCACCTCAAGCCGCCCGGCCGAACAGTCCGGCGGGCTTGACCAGCAGCACCAGCGCCATGATGACAAAGATGATCGTGTTCGAGGCTTCGGGATAGAAGACCTTGGTCAACCCCTCGATGAGGCCGAGGGCAAAGCCGCTCACGATCGCGCCGAGGATCGACCCCATGCCGCCGATCACGACGACAGCGAAGACGACGATGATGATGTTGGCGCCCATCAACGGGCTGACTTGGTAGATCGGCGCGGCCAGCACGCCCGCGAGCGCCGCCAGCGCGACCCCGGCGCCGTACGTCAAGGTTACCAGCCGCGGCACGTCGATGCCGAAGGCCTGCACCAGCGTCGCGTTCTCGGTCGCCGCGCGCAGCAGCGCGCCGAGCCGCGTCCGCTCGATGACGAACCAGGTCGCGAGGCATACGGTCAGCGAGAACACGACGACCCAGCCGCGGTAGACCGGCAGGAACATAAAGCCGAGATTCTTGCCGCCGATCAGCTCGGCCGGGATCGTGTACGGCAGTCCCGACGAGCCATAGCGCTGGCGAAACAGCCCCTCGATGACCAGCGCGAGGCCAAAGGTCAGCAGCAGCCCATAAAGGTGGTCGAGTCCGGCCAGCCGGCGCAGCAGCAACCGCTCGATCGCAATCCCGACGGCGCCGACCGCGAACGGTGCGATCACCAGCGCGGGCCAATAGCCGATGCCCCACCAGTCGAGCAGAAACCACGCACAAAACGCGCCCATCATGTACTGCGCGCCGTGCGCGAAATTGATGATGTTGAGGAGGCCGAAGATGATCGCCAGACCGAGGCTCAACAGCGCATAGAACGAGCCGTTGATCAGCCCGACCAGCAGCTGCGCAAACAGCGCCGGCGCCGGCGGCATCGCAATGTGCAGCCAGCTAAACATCGTCTTCGGAAACCCTCACCCTTCCCACGCCTGACGGCGCATTCCCATTCCCTCTCCCGCAATGCGGGAGAGGGTGGATCGCGGCGGCATCGCCGGCGCGAAACAGGTGAGGGTCAGCCCTTGACGGCGGGGCATTCGTTGCCGCGCGGGCGCTTGAAGGCCTGGTCGCCGGGAATCGTTGCGATCAGCTTGTAGAGGTCCCATTCGGCCGTCGACTCGGTCGGCTTCTTGACCTCGTAGAGATACATGTCGTGAACCAGCGAGCCGTCGTCGTGGATGTGGCCGTTGCGGATGATGAAGTCGTCGATCGGCTTCGACTTGAGCTCTTTGATCACCGCTGCGGAATCGAGGCTGCCGGCCGCCTTGACCGCTTCCAGGTAGTGCATCGTCGCGGAGTAGTTGCCGGCCTGAACCATGGTCGGCTCCTTGTGCGTCTTGTCGAAGAAGCGCTTCGACCAGGCGCGCGTCTTGTCGTCCTGGTCCCAGTAGAATGCTTCGGTGAGCTGCAGCCCCTGCGCGGTCTGCAGCCCGAGGCTGTGCACGTCGGAAACGAACACCAGCAGCCCGGCGAGCTTCTGACCGCCGGCGACGATGCCGAATTCGGCGGCCTGCTTGATCGAGTTGATCGCGTCGCCGCCGGCATTGGCGAGGCCGATGATCTTGGCCTTCGACTGCTGCGCCTGCAGCAGGAATGACGAGAAATCGGCTGTGTTCAGCGGCACGTTGACCGCGCCCAGGACCTTGCCGCCGTTCGCCTCGACCACCGCGGTCGTATCGCGCTCCAGCGCGTGGCCGAACGCATAGTCCGCCGTGATGAAGAACCAGCTGTCGCCGCCGGCCTTGACCACCGCCGCGCCAGTGCCATTGGCGAGAGAGACGGTGTCGTAGGTCCAATGCACCGAAGTCGGCGCGCACGCCTTGCCGGTAAGATCGGACGAGGCGGCCCCGTTGACGAGGATCACCTTGTTGTCGGCGCGCGCGACCTCCTGGACCGCCAGCGCGACGCTCGACGTCGTCAGGTCGGTGATCATCTGCACGCCCTTCTCGTCAAACCATTGGCGCGCGATCGACGAGGCGACGTCGGGCTTGTTCTGGTGATCGGCGCTGACCACCTCGATCTTCTTGCCGAGGACGCTGCCGCCGAAATCGTCGACCGCCATCTGCACCGCGACGGTCGAACCGGGGCCGCCGAGGTCGGCGTAGAGGCTCGACATGTCGGCGAGCACGCCGATCCGCACCGCGTCGGGGGACTGCGC
Source organism: Alphaproteobacteria bacterium (assembly GCA_019241915.1). Classification (GTDB taxonomy): domain Bacteria; phylum Pseudomonadota; class Alphaproteobacteria; order ATCC43930; family CGMCC-115725; genus DATARH01. Next base: position 1,550 of record JAFAWI010000401.1, on the reverse strand, counting down.
GCCGGCGCCGCCCGCAACCAGCAGGGCGGCGGCCAGCAGGGCGGCGGGCAGCACCGCGGCAAAACGTCCGTTCATCGCCTTCTCCTCGCTTCCTCAAACCCCGAGATAGTCGTGCAGCTTGGCTTCGTTGGCGGCCAGCGCAGCGTTGTCGATGGCGTCGATAACACGACCGTGTTCGACGATGTAGTGGCGATCGGCCACAGTCGCGGCAAAGCGGAAATTCTGTTCGACCAGCAGCATCGTAAAGCCGCGCTCCTTGAGGCTGCGCAGCACCGCGCCGATCTGCTGCACGATGACCGGCGCCAGCCCTTCTGTCGGCTCGTCGAGCAGCAACAGCGTCGCCCCGGTGCGCAGGATGCGGGCAATCGCCAGCATCTGCTGCTCGCCGCCCGACAGCTTGGTGCCCTGGCTGCGCCGCCGGTCGAGCAGATTGGGGAAGATCGTGTAGATCTCGTCGAGCGAGAGGCCGCCCGGCCGCACCGGCGGCGGCAGCAGCAGGTTCTCCTCGACGCTGAGGCTGGCGAAAACCCCGCGCTCCTCGGGGCAGTACCCGACCCCCATCCGGGCGATCCGGTTCGACGGCAGTCCGATCAGCTCGGCCCCGGCGAAGCGCACCGAGCCGCGACGGCGGCCGGCAATGCCCATGATCGCGCGCAAGGTCGTGGTCTTGCCGGCGCCGTTGCGGCCCAATAGCGTCGCCAATTCGCCCTGCCGCACCACGAAATCGACCCCATGCAGCACATGCGATTCGCCATACCAGGCGTGGAGGCCGTCGACCGCCAACAGGTCAGGCATGGCCCGTGCCCATATAGGCGTCGATCACCTCGGGATTGGCCGACACCGTGGTGTAGTCGCCCTCGGCCAGCACCCGGCCGCGCGTCAGCACCGTGATCGTGTCGGACAGATCGGCGACGACCGACAGATTGTGCTCGACCATCAGCACGGTGCGGTCGCGCGCCGCATCGCGGATCAGGCCGGCGATGCGCCCGATATCCTCTTGGCCCAGCCCCGACATCGGCTCGTCGAGCAGCAGCATCTCCGGTTCGAGCGCCAAAGTCGTGGCGATCTCCAGCGCGCGCTTGCGGCCATAGGGCAGTGCCGCCGCCGGCAGCTCGGCGAACTGCGCGAGCCCGACCGAACCAAGCAGCTCGTGCGCGCGCCCATTGAGCCGGTCGAGCGAGCGCACCGAGCGCCAGAAGCGGAATGAGTCGCCGAGCGGCCGCTGCAGCGCCACCCGCACATTGTCGCGTACCGACAGATGCGGGAACACCGCAGAGATCTGGAACGAGCGCACCAGCCCGCGCCGGGCGACCGCGGCCGGCCGTTCGGCAGTGATGTCGGCGCCCCGATAGAAGATCTGCCCGGCGCTCGGTTCGAGGAACTTGGTCAGCAGGTTGAAGACGGTGGTCTTGCCGGCGCCGTTGGGGCCGATCAACGCGTGGATCGTGCCGCGGCGCACCCGCAGGTCGACGCCGCGCACCGCGGCGAAGCCGCGAAAATCCTTGGTCAGACCGCGCGTCTCGAGGATCAGGTCGGACAACGCCATCGGC
>JAFAWI010000400.1 GCA_019241915.1 Alphaproteobacteria bacterium | reverse complement strand
CGTCCCGGTGCTCGGCATCTGCAACGGCTTCCAGGTGCTGACCGAGGCCGGGATGCTGCACGGCGCGCTGTTGCGCAACAAGACGCTGAGCTTCATCTGCCATGACGTCCATCTGCGAGTCGAGAATTCGCAGACGATCTTCACCTGCGGCTACGAAGCGGGCCAGGCGATCCGCGTGCCCGTGGCGCACGGCGAGGGCAACTACACCGCCGACCCGGCGACCCTCGACCGGCTCGAAGGCGACGGCCTCGTCGCCTTCCGCTATTGCAGCGCCGCCGGCGAACTGACCGAAGCGGACAACGTCAACGGCTCGGCGCGCTGCATCGCCGGCGTCTTCAACGACACGCGCACCGTCTTGGGCCTGATGCCGCACCCCGAAAATTCGACCGACCCGCTGCTCGGCGGCACCGACGGCCAGGGGCTCTTCGACGGCCTGGTGAGCGCGCTGCGGTAGATGACGAACAGATGAGGGATTTAGGGGGCAAGGTCGCATTTGTGACAGGCGGCGCGAGCGGCATTGGCTTCGCACTGGGCCACGCATTCGCGAACGCCGGGGCAAAGGTGATGCTTGCCGATATCGAGGAAGCCGCGCTTCGCGATGCGGTCGCGAAGCTGGAGGCGGCCGGAGCCGATGTTCGCGGTGTCGTCTGCGATGTCGCCGATCCAATATCGGTCGATCATGCCGCCGACGAAACGATCGCTGCCTTCGGGAGGGTGCACATTCTCTGCAACAACGCAGGTGTTGGTGCAGCGAGCAATATCGACAATATCCCGCTCGACAGTTGGCGCTGGGTCCTGGACGTCAACCTGATGGGCGTCGTGCACGGCATCCGGTCGTTCTTGCCGCGCATCCGCGCTCATGACGAGGGCGGGCACATCGTCAATACCGCGTCGATGGCGGGGATGCTGGCCGCAGGCCGTGGGATCGAGCCTTACTCCGCGACCAAATTCGCTGTCGTCGCGATATCCGAAGGTTTGGCGGCCGAGCTCAACCCACTCGGCATTGGCGTGACGGTGCTTTGTCCCGGCTGGGTGCGCACGCGCATCATCGAGAGCCGACGAAACCGCCAGCAACGCTACGGCCCGAGCCCGGCGCCGGCGACACGCTATTCTGAGCTGCCCGCAGGCGCGGCCGAACCTCATCTCATAGCCGAGCGAACGCTCGCCGCGGTCCGTCGGAACGAGCTTTACGCCTTCACCCATCCGGAATTTCGTGACGCACTCGAGAAGCGATTTCAAACCATCCTCGCCGCCTTTGATGGGCTGACCGGCGCGAACGCCGACGCATGAGCGGCAGCAACGTCACCACCGCCCTCGCCGCCGAGATGGGCCTGTCGGCCGACGAGTTCGCCCGCGCCGAAAGCATTCTCGGCCGCACGCCAAACCTCACCGAACTCGGCGTTTTCTCGGCGATGTGGAGCGAGCACTGTTCGTACAAATCGTCGAAGGTGCACCTAAGAAAGCTGCCGACCGAGGGCCCGCGCGTCATTTGCGGGCCCGGCGAGAACGCCGGGGTCGTCGATATCGGCGACGGCGAGGCGGTCGTCTTCAAGATCGAGAGCCACAACCACCCCTCGTTTATCGAGCCGTACCAGGGCGCCGCCACCGGGGTCGGCGGCATCCTGCGCGACGTCTTCACGATGGGCGCGCGGCCGGTCGCGCTGCTCAACTCCTTGCGCTTTGGCGACCCGGCGCATCCCAAAACCCGTCACCTCGTCGCCGGGGTCGTCGCCGGGATCGGCGGCTACGGCAATTGCGTCGGCGTGCCGACGGTCGGCGGCGAGGTCCAGTTTCACCCGAGCTACAACGGCAACATCCTGGTCAACGCGATGTGCGTCGGCATTGCCCGCGCCGACCGCATCTTCTATTCGGCGGCCTCGGGCGCCGGCAACCCGGTGATCTATGTCGGCGCCAAGACCGGGCGCGACGGCATTCATGGTGCCACCATGGCCTCCGCCGAGTTCGACGAGGCGGCCGCCGAAAAGCGGCCGACCGTGCAGGTCGGCGACCCGTTTACCGAAAAGCTCTTGATCGAGGCGTGTCTCGAACTGATGGCGACGGACGCGATCGTCGCGATCCAGGATATGGGTGCGGCGGGTCTCACCTCGTCTTCGGTCGAGATGGCCGGCAAGGGCGGGCTCGGCATCGAATTGGATCTCGACCGCGTGCCGATGCGCGAAACCGGCATGAGCCCCTACGAGATCATGCTGAGCGAGAGCCAGGAGCGCATGCTGATGGTGCTGCGTCCTGGCAGCGAGGCTGCGGCGTGCCGCGTCTTCGAGAAATGGGAGCTCGATTTCGCCGTGATCGGCCGCGTCACCGAGACCGGCCGGCTGATCCTCAAGATGCATGGCGAACTCGCCGCCGACATTCCGGTCGGCCCGCTGGTGACCGAGGCGCCCCTCTATGAGCGCCCGTGGGAGCGCACCCCGCCGCGCCCGGAGATCGACCCCGCGACCTTGCCCGGGCGCGACCCGCTCGCGGC
>JAFAWI010000399.1 GCA_019241915.1 Alphaproteobacteria bacterium | reverse complement strand
CGCCGACCACATCGCGGTGCTCGACCATCTGCGCATCGACAAGTGCCACCTCTACGGCCAATGCATCGGCGGTTCGTTTATCGTCAACATGCTGAAGCTCCACCCGGAACGGGTGCAGAGTGCGGTGCTGGCGCAGCCAATCGGCCGGGTTGGCCCGATGGCGCCGGGACGTCCGGCGCGCTTCAACGCTTGGGCCGTGTCGCTGAAAGACCATCCCGAGGCCACCGAAGCAGTGCTCGACAGCTTCTGCCGGAATCTTTACGCGCCTGGCTTCGTCTACTGCGCCGACCGCGATTTTGTGACGACCATCAAGACGCCGTGCATGCTGCTCGCCGGCAACGACGAAGCGCATCCGTGGCCGATTTCGGAGGAGCTGTCGAAGCTGATCCCGGACTGCGCGTTCGTCGCCGAGTGGAAGACCGAGCCGGCGCTGACCGCCGCCAAAGCCAAGCTCAAGGCATTCCTCAAGCAGCACACGCCCTGAGCGGCGCGCGCCGGCAACCGCGCCGGCGCGACAACTCAGTCGGTCGGCTGCGGCAGGAAGATCGTCGGCGCCCATGCCGGCGGCGCACCCGCACAGCGGGCCTCGCGCTGCCGCTCCGGGTCTTCGTCGCCGTCCTCGCCACTTGCGGGCGAGTCGCCGGTATCGGCGGTCGGTGTTATTTCCTCGCGCTCGCGGCGCAATTCTTCGAGCCGCTCGCGGATCACTTCGAAATCGTCTGCAGCGCGTGGACGGTTCACCGTTCCTCCTTGAGCACGAGCTCAACCCGGGCGCCGGATTTGGCCCATTATGTAGGGTTTTCCGCCGATTGCGCAAACAACAGGCTTGATCTGGTTGAGCGTATTGGCCGACCGGCTTCCGCTGCGCTATCGTAATCGCCAAGAACTCGCTAGCCGGGGGCCAAGTTATGAGTGAGCGCCGCACCCTTGCCGTCGATATCGGCGGCACCGGTATTAAATTCGCCGCGCTGGACGATTCCGGGCGAATCATCGGCGAGCGGGCGCGGGTGCCGACGCCGCCAAAACCGGTACAGCCGGCCGACGTCGTGCATATTGTCGAAGAGACCTCGGCCCAACTCGGTCCGTTCGACCGAGTCTCGGTCGGCTTTCCGGGGATGGTGCGGGACGGAAAGGTGCTGACGGCGCCCAATCTCGGCACCGAGCTGTGGGCCGGTTTCGACCTGCAGAAGGAGCTGTCGCGGCGGCTCGAAAAGCCGGTCAGGGTGATGAACGACGCCGATGTCCAAGGCTATGGCGCGATCGAGGGCAAGGGTGTCGAGATGGTGCTGACGCTCGGCACCGGCGCAGGCACGTCATTGTTCGAGAACGGCCGCATCCTGCCGCACCTCGAATTGGCGCATCATCCATTGTTCAAGGACAAGAGCTACGACGAGTGCCTCGGCAACGCCGCCTTGACCGCCGCCGGCAAAAGGAAATGGAGCAGGCGCGTCGAGAAGACGATCCAGATCCTGCGCACCGTGGTCAACTTCGACCACCTCTATCTCGGTGGCGGCAACGCCAAGAAGGTCAAGTTCGACCTGCCGGCCGATATCACCGTCGTCCCCAACACCGACGGACTGACCGGCGGAATTCGGCTGTGGCACGACACCGACGAGCCGCCGGCCGTGCGGCCGGAAAACATCGCCAAGACGGCAAAGCCGCCGCGTACGCTGATGGCAGCGCGGCGCGGCGCCAAAGCGCCTGCCGTGCCGCGCGCTCGGGCGGCGGCCGCCAAGCCGGCGGCCAAGCCGGCGGCAAAGGGGAGAACCAAGCCGGGCCCTAAGCGGCCCGCCGTCCATCGGGCGGCGGGCCGCACCACCATCGCCTCGCAGCCGCGCACCGCGGTCGGCTTTCGCGTTCCGCCCGGTGCTTGCGACTGCCATGTCCACGTCTTCGGCGCCGCGGCCGACTTTCCGTTTGCCGCGCCGCGCGGCTACACGCCGCCACCGGCCGGGGTCGACGAGCTGCTGCGGCTGCAGCACGCGTTGTCGCTGTCGCGCGTCGTCATCGTCCAGCCGAGCGTCTACGGCACCGACAACTCGTGCACCCTTGACGGGTTGCGCCGGCTCGGACCCGAACGCGCGCGCGGCGTTGCGGTGATCGACGCGCAGACCAAAGGGGCCGCGCTGCGCGAGATGGACGCAGCGGGCATCCGCGGCGTCCGCGTCAACCTCGAAACCTCTGGCGTCGCCGATCCGGCGGTCTCGCGCCGCAACCTCGCCGACGCCGCCAAACGCGTCGCGCCGCTCGGCTGGCATGTCCAGGTGTACACGCGCCTTTCGGTCGTTGAGGCGCTGCACGACGACGTGATGGCGCTCGACGTACCGGTGGTGTTCGACCATTTCGGCGGCGCGCAGGCCGCGGGCGGCGTTGGGCAGCCCGGGTTTGCCGCCTTGCTCGACCTCGTCCGCTCCGGCAAGGCTTACGTCAAGGTCTCCGGCCACTACCGCAGCTCGACCAAGGCGCCTGCCTTTGACGATGTGGCGCCGCTGGCGCGGGCGCTGATCGCGGCCAACCGCGACCGCATCGTCTGGGGCACCGACTGGCCGCACCCGCACCATGCCGAGCCGGGTCGTGAGATCGAGATCACGCCGTCATTCGACATCGACGACGGGCTGGCGCTGGCGCAGCTGCCGCGCTGGGCGCCGACCGCGGCGACGCGCCACAAGATCCTGGTCGACAACCCCGCGCGGCTTTATGGCTTCTAGGCTCGCCGCGGCCGCCGTCTTGCTGGCGGCCGCGGCGATGCTCTCGGCTTGCGCCACCCCGTCGTCGACAACCGCCCCGCCGCTCCCGCGCGACATCCACATCCCGCCCTTCGCCAAGAAGCCGTACGAGCCGTTTTCGCGCGAGGCTGCCGTGCAGATCGCCTACCGCGAATGGCGCGCGTTCGGCCAACGCGTCGAGCTCTCGCCCAGCCAGCCCGAAAGCGCCGACAGCGCCGAGCGCGACGAGGGGCTGTGGCAGCGGGTGGGAGAATACTGGTGGCTCGGCCTCGATTACGGCGAGCGCGACGGCGCCTGGACCGGCAAGCACGATGCCAACGGCAGCGAGTTCGCGCGTGGCCAGGACGGCGAATTCGCCTGGTCCGCCGCGTTTATCGACTATGTGATGCGGCTGGCCGGCGCCGGGTCGCG
>JAFAWI010000257.1 GCA_019241915.1 Alphaproteobacteria bacterium | reverse complement strand
GACCGATCCGCCTGGTCGTATGGGCAGCGAGCGCCAAGACGGTAAACGGGTCGTCCTTGGTCTCCTCGGTGACGATGCGGTCATAGCCGAGCGCCTCGGCGAGCCGTGCCTCGTCGCCGACCCGCGCGAGATCGAGCACCCCAGCAGCCGCGCGCAAACCCGGATCGAGATGGCCGAGCGGAAGCTGCGTCTCGATCTTCATTGCCGCCCCGTCTTGACTTGGAGAGAAGGTTAGCTAAGTTCTATGGCTAAGTCAGGAGTAAAAGAAGGTGACCGAGCCGGTTTCGATACACGCCGCCAAGACGCATCTGTCGCGCCTTATCGCACGCGCCGAGGCCGGGGAGGAGATCATCATCGCGCGCGCGCGCAAGCCGGTCGCAAAGCTGGTGCCAATCGAACCGAAGCCGAAGCGCGTTCCTGGCGGCCTCAAAGGACTGGTGTCAATCGGTCCTGAATTCTTTGAACATCTGCCGGCTGAGGAACTCGACGCCTGGGATCAATAAATGCGCCTGCTGCTCGACACCCATGTCTTGATCTGGTGGGTGATCGGCGAGGCAGCCCTAACAACGACGGCGGAGAACGCAATCCGCGATCCCGGCAACGAGGTACTGGTCAGTGCGGCGTCGGCTTGGGAGATCGCAACCAAGCACAGAATCGGCAAATTGCCTCAGGCCGGGCCGCTCGCGCTCGCTTTTGAAGCAAGCATAACGAGCCAGGGATTTACCGGCCTTCCAATCGCCATTCATCATGGAGCGGCTGCGGGCCGCCTTCCAGGCCCGCATCGCGACCCGTTCGACCGCATGTTGATTGCGCAGGCTCTCGCGGAATCGCTGACACTGGTCTCCAACGAGCGCGTGTTCGACCGCTACGGTGTCGCCCGCCTCTGGTGATCAGCCAAACCGACCGGCGATGTACGTGTAGACGGCCCGCAGCGTCTGCGCCTCGGCGCCTTCCGGGCGGCCGGGGCGCGAGCGGCCGTTCCACGCCATCACATCGAGATGCGCCCACGGCACCGTGGCATCGACAAACTCATTAAGGTAGAGCGCGGCGGTGATCGCCCCCGCCTGCGGCCCTTCCGATACATTGTTCAGGTCGGCGATCTTGCTGTCGATGAGCCGCCGGTAGGGTTTGTAGAGCGGCATCCGCCACATCGGGTCATCCTCGGCCGCTGCCGCCGCAAGCAGTCCGGCGGCAACCGTCTCGTCGTTGCAGAACAACGCCGGCAGATCCGGGCCGAGCGCGACGCGGGCGGCCCCTGTCAGTGTCGCGGCGTCGACGACAATAGCAGGCTTCTCGTCCGCCGCCTCGCTCAGCGCGTCGCACAGGATGAGCCGGCCTTCCGCATCGGTGTTGCCGATCTCGACGGTCACTCCCTTGCGGGTCTTGACGATATCGCGCGGCCGCATCGCGTTGCCGGATACGGCGTTCTCGACGCACGGCAACAGTATGCGCAGCCGCACGTTGAGCCCGGCCTGCATGATCGCCTGGCCGAGGCCGAGCATGATCGCCGCGCCGGCCATGTCCTTTTTCATATTGAGCATGCTGGCGGCCGGCTTGAGGTCAAGCCCGCCGGTGTCGAAGCACACACCTTTGCCCACCAGCGTCACCTTTGGCGCGCTCTCATCGCCCCAGGTGATATCGACGAGGCGCGGCGGGCGGCTGCTGGCGCGGCCCACGGCGTGGATCGTCGGATAGTTTTCGGCAAGCAGCGCGTCGCCGACGACGATGCGGCAGACCGCTCCCTCGGCCTTGGCGACACGCTGCGCCGCGGCGGCCAATTCCTCCGGCCCCATGTCCGAGGCCGGCGTCGTCGCCAGATCGCGCGCCAGAAACACGGCGCCGGCGAGGCGCTCGACCAGGCTGCGATCGGCACCGTCAGGCCAAACCAATTGCGCCTTCCCGGCCGGCTTTGCGTGGTAGCGGGTGAACCGGTACGTACCGAGCGCCCATCCGAGTGCGACGCGGCTGGGGTCACTGTCCGTCGACAGCGGGTCGAGCCGGTAACTTCCCTCGGGCAGCGTTTCCGACAGCCCGGCAACCGCCCACATCGCGGCCTCGTCCTCGCTCGTGCCGACGACGACGCGACCGAGCCGACCCTCGCGATCCGGCACAAGGGCAGTCTTGCCCGGCTCTGCCGTAAAGCCGACCGCGCTGGCCCAGGCGCGTTCGTGCGCCGACGCCGCGTCACGCCAGGCGGCGAACTGCCCCTTGGTGAGCGCGGTCAATGGCACGGCGCCGTCGGTATCGTCGATTAAGGAATAGGCCATCGCAAAATCCTCATTCGGTAGCGCCCAGCATGCCGCCAGCAATGCGGCCATGCCAGCCTGCCGCGACATCGATTGCCTGCGGCCGGCGTTCGCGCCACTGTACGCTTGTCGCCACGACCGACCGAGGATGCCATGCGACCGAGGATGCCATGGCCGACCTGACGATTTATCTCGGCAACAAGAATTATGCGTCGTGGTCGCTGCGCGCCTGGCTGGCGCTCAAGG
>JAFAWI010000696.1 GCA_019241915.1 Alphaproteobacteria bacterium | reverse complement strand
GCTCTGCGGGCAAAACTGACCGAATTCGATGTCCAAATGCCGCCGGTCGACAACGCGACGTACAGCGTCGGCCGCGGCGTCGAAGGGCAAGTGAACGGTTACTACGTCCATCTGGGGAGCGAGCGCTTCCTGCGGGAGAGCGGAATCCGCGTCGACCATGTCAGTGCCGAATGCAACGCCTTCGAAGAGCGCGGCTGCTCTTGCCTCTGGCTGGCGGTCGATGGATCGCTCGGCGGCCTGATCGCCTACGAAGACCGACTGCGTGATGAAAGCACGGCGGTCATCGCCGCGCTCCATGACATGGGCATCCGGGAGACGGTCATGTTGACCGGCGACAGCGCGCGCATCGCGGCGGCCGTGGCGCAACGTCTGAAACTCACCTCGCACAAGGCGGAGATGATGCCGGCGGATAAGGCTGCCGTTATCCAGGAACTTCAGAAAAGCGGCCGCCGCGTCGCCATGATCGGTGACGGGATCAACGATTCGCCGGCGCTCAGTTTTGCCGACGTCGGGATTGCGATGCGGCACGGGCCCGATATCACACGCGAGGCCGCCAACATCGTGCTGATGGAAGATTCGCTGTGGAAGGTGGCGAAAGCCGTCGAAATCTCGCGGGACGCCGTCAGCCTGATCAAGCAAAATTACGCCATCGTCACAGCGATGAATACGCTCGCGCTCGCCCTTGCCATTCCGGGCTTTATGATCAGTCCCGTTTTGACCGCGCTCCTCAGCAACGGCTCGGCTGTGCTGGCCGGACTGAACGGCATTCGCCCCGCGCTTCGAAACAGCTGATCTCGACCGACGATCTGCCGGCGGCGCTGCGCTCTCTCTCATCGCCCCTATTGAAGCGGGCTCATAACCGGCATGCTTCAGTCTAATGGCTTTGATCGTTGCTGACCCGGCCTTGAGTGCCCGCTCCGCATCGCTCCGGCGCATGCGATTGTTGGCGACGGGGTTGCTCGCCGTGATGGTGGCAATCTTCCTTGCCTGCCTGAAGGGCGAAGCGATCGTGCCGTGGCTTGCCTACCTGCGAGCCTTCGCCGAAGCAGGTATGGTGGGAGCCTGCGCGGATTGGTTTGCCGTCGTTGCCCTCTTCCGCCACCCGCTTGGGATTCCCATCCCGCACACCGCCATCGTGCCGCGAGCCAAGCATCGCATAGGCGAGGCGCTCGGTGCTTTTTTCGCGGGTAATTTCTTCAATTCCGCGGAGCTGGCGGCCCGGGTTGAGCAAGCGGACATGGCCGCGTGGGTGGCGAGCTGGCTGCGGCAGCGCGACAATGTGCACCTGATCATCGAAGGCCTGCGCGGGCTCTTGCCCCCGGCTGTCCAGCTCATCGGCATGCCGGAACTCCGCGGCATGGTCAGCAAGCTGATCCGAACCGGAATCGACTCGATTGCCGCCGCCCCTCTTGCCGGCCGCGTGCTGGCGGTAGTCGTGGCGGAGGGACAGCATGAAGTCCTGTTCGACCTCATGATCGAAGCCGCCATTAACTTTGTCGGCGACAATCGAGAGACGTTGCGCCGCAGAGCGGTGCAACAGCGGCCGCGATGGCTCCCGGCGTGGGTGGACGAGAAGCTTACGGACCGGTTTCTCGACGGAGTCGCCGACATGCTCGTCTCGGCCCGTGCAGCAGGGCACCCCTGGCGGGCCGACTACCGCAAGTTCCTCGACAAGCTGCGGCAACGCCTTGCGCACGACGCCGACACCTACGAATGGTGCGAGCAAATCAAGGCAGAGGTGCTCGACACCACGCTCGTCGACAATTATCTCGATTGGCTCGTCAGCGAGGTTGAAAGTCATCTTGCCCGTGACCTGGATCTTGAGAACGGGCTCATCGCAAAGGCGATCGAGCAAGCTCTTATGGCGATCGGCGACTGGATGGGCCAAGACCATTCCCGCCGGGTGCGAGTCAATGCCTGGGCGGCGGACGCTCTGGTCCGCCTGGTCGTTCCTTATCGATCCGAGATCGGGCGCTATATCTCCGCCGTCGTCGACCGGTGGGACAATGAAACCTTAGTCGGCCGACTGGAGCTGCAGGTCGGCAGGGACCTGCAGTTCATCCGTATTAATGGCACGATCGTTGGGGGATTGGTCGGTCTTCTTCTATTTTGTCTAACACGCTTGCTCGCATAAGTTCATTGTCGGCTGGCCCGGACTTGGCGCCAGCCGCCCCACTGATGGCCGCGGCAGCAGAGCGGATATCGACCATTGCGCACAACCTGGAACCGTCACCGACCTCGCCAAACGCCCGCAGTCATTCGGTAATCGCTCGTTAACCATATCGCCCGAACAATCCGAAGGGGGTTCGGGGGTTTGCAAATGGACGAGCGTGACGAGATCGCCGATGCGGTGGCGCTGCTGCTTCGCTATCAGATCGCCAAGGCGGCCGTCTTTCGGCCGGGCGAGGATTTTGAGATACCGCCGACCGGGCCGCTGGTTGACGACATCGAACGGCTTAACGGCCAGGCGGTGATCGATGGCTGCCTGCATGTGATGACCTGGATGTCGCCGCCGCTTGTGGGAGACGACGAAAAGCCCGAATTCTTTCGCGCCGTGGTGTGGGAGGAGGACGACGCGCTCGACTTCGACCCCGAGCCGCTCGAGGCGTTGCGGCGCTACGTCCTGCGCGGCTCTCCGGGGCCCTTTCTGCGTATTTTCGGTGCGAGCCTGTGCCTGCGCGTCTTCGATCCAAGCGACCCGCAGGGCAGCGCGCACGCGTAGCGCGAACCGGTTGGCGCCGCACATACCGAACGGCTTGCATCGGGCGCGCAATGTGCATTGAATAACGGCGCGTTTTGTACGGAAGCCGACCGTCATGCCTGATGCCCGTGATCCCCCCGGCCAGGCTGTCTTACGCGAAGCGGGCAGACGACCGAGCCGGCAAGGGGGGCCAATACCGCGCCGCGCCAGTCGGGATGCAGCAAAAGCTGCGCCGGCGACGGAGCGCTATGGCCTGAGTTCGGCGTACGGCGCCGTGGCGCGCGGCGAGCGCCTCAGCGCGCGCTGGCGCGATGTCGCCCTGGTCGAATTTGACGAGGCGCCGACCGACACCATGAACGGCGCCGCAAAGCCGGCGGCGGCAGAGCAGCGGGCGGCGCAACCGACCGCGCCGCCGCCGATCCACCCGGCGCCAGACGAAGCTGTGCCGCCGGCGGTCGTCGAGGCGCTGGAACCGGCCGGTGAAAGGCCCTCGCCCGGGAGTCAAGCGGCGCCCGAAGCCTCTATCGGCGCGCCGGCGCCCTTCCCCCCGCCTGCGACGGCGCCGGCGTATAGCGGGACGCTTCGCCAATTTGCTCGCGATCCAGCTCGGCCGCCGCGGGCGACGGCCAGGGCCGTGACACGGCTTCCCAGGCGGTTCAGACCGGTAGCGGTGCAGCTTCATGCGTCGCCCGCCCCGGTGCAGCAGGCACCGTCGTGGCTGGAACGGTTGGCCCGGCCGCTGCCGGTCGACGAAGCCGCCGCGGTCGCCCCATCAGACCCGCCCGAGCCCGCGCCGATGATCGCGGTAAAATCGGCGGCGGACCTGGACGAGGTTATCCCGCCGCGGCTCCGCGATGCAGGCGAGGCGGCGATCCTAGCGGCACCGGAAGCGGAACCGCGGCTGCGGCCGCCGCGGGTCGTGCCGGGCGTGCAGGCAGAGAGCCCGCTGCCGGCCTCGTTTTACATCTCGACCTCACCCGACCTCGCGCCGCGCGAACCCGCTGTGCCGTTTCGCGCGGTTGTCGCTGCCAATATTGGGCGAACGCGTGAGGCGCTGCGGCAGCGCTCGGCCGCGGCTGCGGCGGCGTTGCGCGGCGGGAACACGCTGACGCGGCTCGTCAAGCCGTTCTCGGCACACGGCCGCGCAGCCGAAACACCGGCAGCCAAGGACGATGCGCCGGTCGGCGATCCGCTGATCCCAAGTTCGCCCGGCGAGCCCAGCGGATTGCGCCGCCCGGCCTTTCTTGCCGCCGCGGCAATCGCAACCGTGGCGCTCTGCCTCGGCGGCGGAACGATGATTTCGCGGCTGCATGGCAAACCCTCGCCAAGCGCGGCGCCGGCGGTTCAGACCGCGGAAGCCGCGCCCGGCGAGCCGGCACGCGCAGAACCGCGCTTGGTCGCCCCGCCCGCGGCGCCGCGTACCCCGGAGCCGCCGCCGGAGACGACGGCCAGTCGCGCCGCCGCGCGGGCGATGACCTATCTGGCGCAGGCCAAAGCCGGCGACGCCGCCGCACAATACGATCTCGGCGTGCTCTACGCGACCGGCGACGGACTGGTGCAGGACTACGCCAGCGCGGCTTCCTGGTTTCGTGCGGCGGCGGCGCAAGGCAATACCAATGCCCAATACAATCTCGGTGTGCTTTACGAGCGCGGGCTGGGCCTGGCGGCCGACCCGACCGCCGCGGTCAACTGGTACCGCAGCGCCGCGGACCAGAACCACGCGCAGGCCGAGTTCAACCTGGCCGTCGCCTATGCCGAGGGCCGTGGCGCGCCTCAGGATTATGCCGCGGCGGCGCGCTGGTATCTGCGGTCGGCGCAGCAGGGGCTGACGCCGGCGATGGTGAACCTGGCGATCCTGTACGAGCGCGGCGACGGGATCGAACGCTCGCTGGCGAGCGCCTATGCCTGGTACAAGGTCGCCGCCGAACGCGGCGCCGATGACGCCAAGGAGCGCGCGGACCAGCTGCTGCGGCAGTTCAACGAGCAGGACAGGGCGCGCGCCGAGAGTGTTGCCGCCACGGTCGCCGCCTCGCTCGAGACGGTCAAGGGGGCGCCTGCCCCGGCGGCGCCCGCCCCGTCGCCCCCCGCCCCGCCGGCATAAGCGGCGGCGGCCCCGACAGCAACTCGCCCGCCGCGCACCACCAGCCCGGTTCCTCCGCAGCGAGCCGACCGACGGCGCGCGCGGCCGCCAGGCGGTCGGGAAACAACGCGAAACACGTCGCGCCGCTGCCGCTCATCCGCGCGAGATACGCGTGCGGCAGCGCGGCGAGGCGGCTGAGCAGCGGGCCGATCTGCGGCATCAGTGCGACCGCCGCCGGCGTCAGATCGTTGCGCGTACCGCGCAGCAGCGCGAGCAGGCTCTGCTGACCGGCGATCGCCACGCGCGCGACGGGCGCCGGCGCGAACGACCCCTGTCGCGCGCGAAAGACCGCGGGTGTCGGCAACTCGCGGCGCGGATTGGCGAGCACGACGCCGAGCGGCGGCAGGTCCGGCAGCGGGGTCAGGCTGTCGCCGATGCCGCCAACCCATGCCGGCCGGCCGGCGAGGCAGACCGGCACGTCGGCGCCAAGCGCCGCAGCGACGGCGAGTGCCGCGCCATCGAGCGCGAGCCCCCACAGCATGCCGAGCGCGCGCAGCGCGGCCGCCGCGTCGCTCGAACCGCCGCCGATCCCCGACGCCGCCGGCAGGCGCTTGTCGAGGCGCAGCGCCGCGCGCGGCGGCACGCCGAACTGCGCTGCGAGCCGGCGCGCGGCGCGCAGCACCAGGTTGTCCTCGCCGAGAGCGGCAAGTGCACCGGCCTCCGGGCCGCTCACGGCCAGAGACAAGCCGGCGGCCGGCGCCGCCAGGACCTCATCGCCGATATCGGCAAACGCGACCAGGCTGTCGAGCAGGTGATAGCCGTCGTCGCGGCGGCCCAGAACATGCAGATAGAGGTTGATCTTGGCGGGTGCAAATGCGGCGACCGCGCCGCCGGCCGATCCGCTCAGCCGCCGCGCTCCGCCGGCGGGGCCGGCTGCGGACCCGGCGCGGAAGCCGGCGAGATCGGCGCCAGCCCGTTGTCGAGCTTGGCCTGGATCGGCTGGATTTCATCCTTG
>JAFAWI010000528.1 GCA_019241915.1 Alphaproteobacteria bacterium | reverse complement strand
CCACCCTACGCGATCGGCTCGCAGCACTCGTCGAGCACCGAAATGCGTGACCAAATGGACGAGATTTGCGACGATGTCGGCGTCTGGCCGCACGCCGTGCTCGCCGGTCATGCGCACAACTACCAGCGCTTCACGCGGCTGCGCGGCGACGGCAGCGAAATTCCCTACATCATCTGCGGCAATGGCGGCCATAACGTGCAGAAGCTGCACCCAAAGGGTGGTCCGCTGCGCACGCCGCAGATCATCACCGCACATGCCGCGCACGACGACCAGGTCACGCTCGAAAACTACGACGACACGGACTACGGCTATCTGCGCATCACGGTCGATCCGGAGCAGCTGCGCATCGAATACCACCCGGCGAGCGATGCCGATCAGTCCAAGACCCCCGACGACAGCGTCACCATTGACCTGGCGTCGCGGAAACGGACGACCTACACCCCGAACAATATGGGTTTCCCGGCCCAGGCCGAAGCCGTCCGCCAACTCCATTCGCAGCAGCCCGGCACGCATCCGCCGCGGCCACGCCGTCCCCGGCGTCACGCAGCGCAGCCTTAGGAAGCCGCAACCGGTACTCGCGCGACCCTGTCTCGCCGCTCAGCCAGTATATTAACCGTCGCCAAGGGTCAGTCGAACTCGGTCGGCAGGTCAGGTTGCCGGTGATGCGCGAACATCCGGTGGATCAGCCGCTGCTGCACCCGCAGCGGCGACAGTTCGGGCAATTCGTCCTCGGCAAAAAACCCGATCTCGCTGGTTTCGATGCTGGGGCGGGGCGCGCCGCCGGTGATCTCGCACAGGAAATAGAGGTTGTAGATCGTGATCGGCGCGGGTGGCGCGCCGTGCCGTCGGCGGTCCCACAGGCCGCAAAGCTTCACCGCGCGCGCGGTGAAGCCGGTCTCCTCCCACACCTCGCGCTCGATGCATTCGCTCGCGGTCCGATTGACGTCAGCCCAGCCGCCCGGCAGCGCCCATCGCCCGTCATTCCATTCGCGCACCATCAGCACGCGGCCGTCGCGAAAGGCCGCCGCCCGCACCCCGACGCGTGGCGTGCCGTAGGCGAGGTCCTGCCGGAACAGCTCCATGATCTGCGCGGCAGTGGCGCCCGATCCCATCGCCATCATCTCGGCGGTCAGCTCGCGCACCCGTTCGTAACGCTGCGTGTCGAACTTGTCCTTCGAGTAATAGAGACCGCTCTGGGCCAAGGACTGCAGCTCGCGCGCGATGCCGAGCCAGGCCGGATCGTCTGCCGCGGCGCGGATCGAACGGCGATAGCCCGCGGGCAGCGGCAGCGCGTCGAGCTCGTCGAGGGCGAACCAGCCGAGCCGCCTGTGCTCGTGGCTGACCTGCATTGCGCGGCGCTCGGGCCGCGTCACCGCGTAGGTCACGATCGTGATGTGCCGCTCAGGCAGCACCTCGAAATTCCAGCAGTCGACGATCCGCCCCGGCACGATCTCGACCCCGAGTTCCTCGCGGAATTCGCGGACCAGCGCTGCCCTCGCGTCCTCGCCGGGTTCGGGCCGCCCGCCGGGCAGCTCCCACTCGCCGCGCTCGTTTTCGAGCAGCGCCACGCTGCCGTCCTCGATCAGCACGCCCTTGATGGAGACAGGGACCGCCATCGCCGCAGCATAGCCGAAAGATGGGGTAGGCGGGCGGGCCTCCGCTGTGGCTAGATAGCGGCATCCCCGGCGCAAGGTCCCCCCATGCCGACTGCCGAACCCAACCGCCTCACCGCCATAGACATGGTCGCGCGCATTGCCGGCGGCTCACTGACCGCCGAGGCGGTCGTCGCGAGCTGCCTCGACCGCATCCGCGAGCGCGAGCCGCTGGTGCGCGCCTGGGTGCATCTCGACGGCGACGGCGCGCTCGCCGCCTCGCGCGCCGCGCCGGCGGGCTCGCTGCTCAAGGGCATCCCGTTCGGCGTCAAGGACATCTTCGAGACGGCCGACATGCCAACCGGCTTCGGCTCGCCGATCTACACGGGTTGCCGGCCGTCGTTTCAGGCGAGCGCCGTCACCTTGCCGCGCGCTGCCGGCGGCGTGCTGCTCGGCAAGACCGTCACCACCGAGTTCGCCAACCGCCATCCCGGCCCGACCGCGAACCCGCACAACCCCGGCTTTACGCCCGGCGGCTCGTCGAGCGGCTCAGCCGCGGCGGTCGCCGATTTTATGGTGCCGCTGGCAATCGGCACGCAGACCGGTGGTTCGGTAATCCGCCCGGCGGCCTATTGCGGC
>JAFAWI010000520.1 GCA_019241915.1 Alphaproteobacteria bacterium | reverse complement strand
ACCTGGAAGTTGAACATCATGTGCAGCCGGTCGCCGTCCTTGCCGAAATATTCGAGATCGGTCTCCGGCAGCACATTGGCTTCGGCCAGGACAATGCAGTCGCCCTGCCGCCACTGCAGAAACTCGCGGAACATCCGGAGCATGTCGTACTGCTCCTTGGGCTTCCGCACATCGGGTCCCTTGGTTGCGATGATGAACGGCACGGCATCCATTCGGAAGCCGGAGACGCCGAGCTGGATCCAGAACCCCATGATCTTGAGGATCTCGGCCTGTACCTCGGGATGGGCTGTGTTGAGGTCCGGCTGAAATTCGTAGAAGCGGTGGAAATAGTAGGCCTTCGCCGCGGTGTCCCAACTCCATGTCGATTTCTGTACGCCCGGAAACACCATGCCGGTGTTGGCGTCGGGCGGCTTCTTCTTCGACCAGACGTACCAGTCCCGGTACTTCGACTGCGGGTCGCGCCGCGCCTCCTGGAACCACGGGTGTTGGTTCGAGGTGTGATTGATGACCAGGTCGATCAGCACCCGGATGCCGCGCTGCTGGGCGCCGTGCGTGAATTCGACAAAATCGCCGAGCGTGCCGTAGCGCGGATCGACGCTGTAATAGTCCGAGATATCGTAGCCGTCGTCGCGCTGCGGCGAAGTCTGAAACGGCATCAGCCAGATTGCGGTGACGCCGAGCCCGAGCAGGTAGTCGAGGCGCCGCATCAGCCCGGTAAAATCGCCGATCCCGTCGCCGTCGGAATCCATAAAGCTGGCGACCGAGAGGCAGTAGACGACCGCGTTCTTGTACCAGAGATCGTTGATCATGAAGCAACGCGAGAGGCAGGATGCAGTCTCGCAAACGCGCCGCCGGGGGGTTTCGCTCCGGCGCGGCGGCGAGGCCTTTTTGCGGCGGCGCCATTCCGCGTCAGTGCGCGGGCTGCTCGGGCCCAACCTCCCGGCCGGCCGGCCATCGCGCCACCCGCGGGTCAGGCTCGCGGGTGGCGGCTAATTGGAAACCAGGGCCTTCCGGGTTGCCCCCTTGGCCCTCGCGCTCAGCCGATGATCGCAACGATATGGCGGGTGCGCGGGTCGACCAGCACAATCTCCTCGTGGAACAGGAAAAAAGCCAGACCCGCCCAAGCCGGTTCCATGTTGACGATTTTCGCCGGCAGCGGCACGAACTGCACGCCTTGCGGCAGCGCCGCGCCGGGCGCCGGGGTGATGTTGAGATTGGTCACCCGCGGGGCGTTGTAATTGTTGATGATCGTGTTGTGTATTTCGGTCTTCTGCTGGGTCGTCAGGTTGACGTTGGCGATTGCGGTCGCCGAGGCCTGGCTCGACGATGTCGCGCTGGCACCCGGCTTGCCGCTCGATGTGTCGGACGGGCTGTTGCTGGTTTGCGTCGAGCTGCCCTGCGTGCTCATCGTCGATTGCGCACCGGTATGCTGCGGTGAGGTTTCGGCCGCTGAACCGCCCTGACCGCTGACCTGCGACGATGTCGTCGTGTCTGTGCCGTGGGTCGATTTGGCCGCGGTGTCCTTCTCCTTGCCGGCCGGCTTGGTGTTGCCGGGCGCGCCGGTGTCTTGCGCCGCGGATGATGACGGCGACGCGGCTTTCGGCGAAGTGCCGACGGCGGCGTCGTTCGTCGGGCTGCTCGCGGGGGTTCCGGAGGACGTTCCGGTGGCGGAACCCGGGCCGGCGGCGGCGCCGCTGCCGGTCGGGGCCGCCGCGCTCGGCGAGGTCGAGTGGCTCGATTGCGCGGCCGCCAGACCGCCGGTCCACAGCAGCAGCGAAGCCGCGACCGCGGCGCGCGAGACGCCGAGACGCAACTGCGACATATGGTTTGATCTCATTGTGGTTAATCCGCCGTTAGGAGTTGCATTGCGCGGACAACGCCCGGGAAAACCGCACGTTCCGCCGGCCGTCGCCGCGGGCAACTTCGGCTTGCCTTTACCGGGCCCCGCCGCGATCACATATTCGGGCCATGGCCTTGCTGAAAATCGCCCGGATGGGGAACCCGGTGTTGCGTGCCCGCGCGGCCGAGCTCGGCGACCCGCGCGCGCCGTGGGTGCGCCGGCTGGTCGCCGACATGCTCGAGACGATGGAGGATGCCGGCGGCACCGGCATCGCCGCGCCGCAGGTCCATGCACCGCACCGCATCGTCGTGTTCTTTGTCGCCGGCGAACGCACCACCGACCTGCCGGGCGACGGCGAGCAGCCGCTGACCGTGCTGATCAACCCCGTCGTCGAGCCGATCGGCGACGAGGTTGTGCTCGGCTGGGAGGGGTGCTTGTCGGTGCCGGGGCTGCGCGGTGCAGTGCCGCGGCATCTGCGGGTGCGCTATCGCGGCATGGGGCTGGACGGCGAGACGATCGAGCGCGACGCGGCCGGGTTTCACGCGCGCGTCGTGCAGCACGAATGCGACCACCTCGACGGCATCCTCTACCCGCAGCGGATGAGCGACCGGCGGCTGCTGGTCTACGAAGACGAGCTGCGCCGCCACCCGATCGATCTCGCCGAGTTCGTCGACGCCGAGGCGATGGCATGAAGAGCCCGCTGGCCGAACAAGAGCGCGACCGGCTGATCGAGGCGATGCTTCCCGATGTCGCGTTCGACGGCTGGTCGCGTGCGGCGCTGCACGTCGCGGCCCGCACCGCTGGACTGCCGGCCGACGAGGCCGAGGCGCTGTTTGCGAGCGGCGCGCCCGACATGGTCGCCGCATTCAGCCGCTGGGCCGACCGCCGCATGCTCGAACGGTACGAGGCGGCGCCGCCCCAATCGGTGTCGACAGGAGCGCGCGTCAAGCGCGCGCTGGCGCTGCGTTTCGAGGTGATGCAGCCGTGGCGCGAAGCGGTACGGCGGGCGCTGGCCGTCCTGGCCCTGCCGCCGCACGCGCTGCTCGGCACGCGGCTCGTCTACGAGACGGTCGATGCGATCTGGTATGCCAGCGGCGACGCGTCCACCGATTTCAGCTTCTACACCAAACGAGCCACGCTCGCCGGCGTCTATGGCGCGACCTTGCTGTTCTGGCTCGACGACCGTTCGGAGGGGCTCGCATACACGCTGGCGTTCATCGACCGCCGCCTCGCCGACATCGCCCGCCTTGGCGAAGCCCGGACGCGGTTGGAGGAAGCCTTGCGTCGGCTGCCGAACCCGCTGCGGTTGTTGCGGCCGGTCCGTTAGGGCAGCGCAGGCCGCGTCACGGCAAAACTCTGGCGCTCTTCCATGCGGCGGCTCCACGCGGCGAGTGCGGGAAACCCCGCCAGCTGTGCCCGGCCGTCGGGAAAGCGCTGGAAATAATATATCTGCGGCACCGCCATCAGGTCGGCGAGCGTGATGCTGTCGCCGGTCAGAAACGGTCCGTCGCCCGCCAGCCGCGCGATCTCGCCCAGGCAGTGCTCGACCCGCGGCAACGCCGCGCTTACCGCGCCCTCGTCGGTCTGCTGGCCCAGCATCGGCGCCACCATCCGCTGATAGACCACGCCGGCGAGCAGGCTCGGCGTCAGATAGGCGTCCACAATGCCCATGATCTGGTTCATCCGCGCGAACGGGTGCAGCTCGATCGGCTGCAGCGGCGCCGCCGGGAACGCCTCGTCGACGTAGCGCATGATCGCCTGCGTTTCGTACAGCATGAACCCGTCAT
>JAFAWI010000395.1 GCA_019241915.1 Alphaproteobacteria bacterium | reverse complement strand
TACGCGGCGGAAAACCCGACGCGGCGTGTCGCCGGCCGCAACCTTGTCGGCACCTGGCAGCGACAGCTGGCGGAAGGCTCGGCGCTGCAAGCCCAGGCCTATTTCGACGAGGCGCTGCGCTTTACCGGGATCGGCGGCAACGGTTTCACGGTCGATACCTACGACCTCAACCTGCAGCACTCTTTCAAGCCGGCGACATGGGACGATGTCGTTTGGGGCGTCGAGGACCGGCTCTTTTCGTACGAGATCGAAAATACGCCCTCGGTGCTGCTGGTGCCGGCGACGCGCACGCTCGACTATGCGAGCGTGTTTCTGCAGAACACCGCACAACTTGCGCCGCGGCTCAAACTGATCACCGGGGTCAAGTTCGAGAAGGACCCGTTTGTCGGGGTCGAGCCGCTGCCGCAGGTGCGCATCTCATGGAAGCCGCTCGACAACGCGCTGTTGTGGGGGGCGGTCTCGCGAGCGGTGCGCTCGCCCACCCCGGTCGACCGCGACATCATCGAGCGCCTCGGTACGATCGATGTCCTCGCCGGGTCGTTCGACTTTCGCTCCGAGGACCTGATCGCCTACGAGGCGGGGACCCGGGTGCAGGTGTCGCCGGAAGCCTCCTTCTCGGTCTCCGGCTTCTACAACGTCTATAACCATCTGCGGACGCTCGAGGCGACGCCGGGCGGTTTGATGCTCCCTGGCATTCCCGGCACCCTGCCGCTGCGCTGGGGCAATGAGGAGCAAGGCCACGTCTACGGGGTCGAGGTGTGGGGCGACTACCGCGTTGCCGATTGGTGGCGGCTCAGCGCCGGGTTCAACGTGCAGCACGAGAACCTGTTCTTCGAAAGCGGCAGCGCGCAGATCGGCGGGAACACGCTGACCGCCGACGATCCGAACCACCAGGCGCAGCTGCGCTCGTACATCGATCTGGGCAGCGACGTCACCTGGGACGCATTCCTGCGCTATGTCGGCAAGCTGCATGCCCCGGCAGTGCGGCAATACGCCGAACTCAACACGCGGCTCGGCTGGAAGATCGCACCGTTCTGGGACGTGTCGGTTTCGGGTTTCAACCTGCTGCACGCGCGTCACCCCGAATTCGTCGAGACCGGGGTTGCCGATCAGGTGCCGCGCAGCTTCCTCGTCGAGTCGCGGTGGCGGTTCTAGCATGCACCCCGTCGTCGCGTTGCAGACGCGCGCCTGACATGCCGGCCGCCCGGCGAGGCCGCGGCACTTGGGTGCTCGCGGCGTTATGGCTGGGCCTCGCCGCCGCGCCCGCGCCGGCGCAGGACAATTCGCTCGAACTGGCGGTAAAGGCGACCTATCTCGTCAGGTTCGCCGCATTTGTCGAATGGCCCCAAGCCGCGTTCGAATCGCCGACAAGCCCGCTCAACCTCTGCATCGCCGGCGGTGCGCTCGGCCCGGTTGTCGAGCAGGCGGCGTCGGGACAGGCGGTGGGACAGCATCCGATCGCGGTACGCCTCATCGCGGCGGCGGCGCACGGCGCCGGCTGCCACATCCTGTTTGCCGGCGGCACTTCCCAGCAATCGGTCGATACGGCACTTATCGCGGTGCGGCGCGAGCCGGTCTTGACCGTGACCGATCTGCCGGCCGCGGCTGCGCTCAAAGGCGTCATCAACTTCGTCATGCAAGCCGGTCACGTGCGCTTCGAGATCGACGAGCGCGAGGCGGCGGCCGGTGGGCTGCGCATCAGCTCGCAGTTGCTGGCGCTCGCCGTCAACATCGGCGCACGGTAAAGAGCGGCAGATGGCGGTCCGGACCTCACTCGGAAGACTATGGAAAGCGGCGCCGTTTGTCGCGGGGGCCACCGCGATCCTGCTGATGGTGACCGGCGTCTGGATCATCTATTCGGGCGAAAAGTCGTACCGCGCCGAAAAGGGCAACGAGGTCGAGGTCGAGGCGCGCATTCTCGCCTCGACCGTGGTCGCCGCGCTGACCTTCGACGACCGGCCCGCCGCACAGGCTTATGTCGGCGCCCTCGGGGTCAACCCCCAGATCGAAGCGGTCGCGGTTTACGACGCCGGCGGCCTGACCTTCGCATCCTACCGCCGCGCGCCGGACCTCGAAATACCCGACCCGGCGCCGCCGCTCGGCGTCGCCCAGGCGAACGACCGCATCAGCATCACGGTATCGGTCGCGCGGGACGCCTCCGTGCTCGGCCGGGTTTATGTCCGGGCGGTCTTCGAGCCGCTGTCGCGCCGCTACCAGCGTTACGCGGTAATCGCGTTGCTGGTGCTGATGGCCGGCCTGGTCACCGCGGTGCTCGGGGCCGCGCAATCGGCGCTGTCGCGCAGCTACGCCGAGGTCTCGGCGGCCAACGAGCAACTCGAAGCGCAGATCGCCGAGCGTGAAAAGGCCGAAGAGGCGCTGCGCCAGGCGCAGAAAATGGAGGCCATCGGCCAATTGACCGGCGGCGTCGCGCACGACTTCAACAACATTCTGCAGATCGTGCTGGGCAATCTCGGCAATGCCGAGCGGCGTCTGCAGGAGGGTGGGGCGGGTGACGCGCCCGCGGTTCTGCGCAGCGTCAAGGCCGCGATTCGCGCCAGCGACCGCGCCGCCGTGTTGACTTCACGGCTGCTGGCGTTTTCGCGGCGTCAGCCGCTGGCGCCGCGCGCCGTGGATGTCAATCGGCTGATCGCCGGGATGTCCGAGTTGCTGCACCGCACGCTGGGCGAGCCGGTCGAGGTGGAAACGATCCTGGCGGCGCGGCTGTGGCAGACACTGGCCGACCCGAACCAGCTCGAAAGCGCGCTCCTCAACCTCGCGGTTAACGCGCGCGACGCGATGCCGAACGGCGGAAAGCTGACGATCGAGACCGCAAACACGTTTCTCGACGAGCTTTACACCGCGGGCGAAGAAGATATTCGCCCAGGCCAGTTCATCGTGATCGCGGTCAGCGACACCGGCGTCGGCATGAATCCGGAGACCGCGCGCAAGGCGTTCGACCCGTTCTTCACGACGAAGGATGTCGGGCAGGGCACCGGGCTCGGCCTGTCGCAAGTCTACGGCTTCATCAAGCAGTCGGGCGGCCATGCCAGGATTTACAGCGAACTGGGCCAGGGAACGACAATAAAGCTCTACCTGCCGCGTCTGCCGGGGGCCGGCGCCGCGGACGAGGAGGCCTCGCTCGAGCGCCCGTACCCGGCTGGCGGCAGCGAAGTCATCCTCGTTGTCGAGGACGAGGAGGATGTGCGCCGCTTTGTCGTCGAGATGTTGCGCGAGCTCGGCTATGAGGTGGTCGAGGCTGGCGACGGGCCGGCGGCGCTGGCCGCCCTCGCCAGACGCGCCGACATCAGCTTGCTGTTTACCGATGTCGGGCTGCCAGGGAACCTGAACGGCCGACAGCTGGCCGACCAGGCGGTGGAGCTGCATCCCGGTTTAAAGGTCCTCTACACCACTGGCTACGCGCGCAATGCGATCGTCCACCAGGGCCGCCTCGATCCAGGCGTCGAACTGATCAGCAAGCCGTTCAGCTATGCCGGACTCGCCGCGCGCATCCGCCAGATGCTCGACAGCACCGGCGCGGCTCGTTAAGGCGCGCCGGCCGGGCCTTAATCACGTAAGCCGGGCGGGAACGTCGAGCATCAGGCGGACGTTCGACCTGCATCGTCCGACGCAGGACAACAGCATGGGACACGATCCGATGAAGACGCTTCTGGGCACCGCCGCGGTCGCCGCGGCTCTCGCTTTCGCCGCCCCGGTCTCGGCGCAGATGTATGCGCAGCCGATGGGGCCGGCGCCGATGCAGCAGACGATGCCTTATCAGGCCACCTCCGGTGCGCCGACGTGGATGATGGACGATGGCTCGTCGTCCGATTATCCCATCCATAATCCGGGCGACATTTCGGGGCAGCAGCTCAATTCGCAATACCAGGGCGGTCTTACCGTGCCGCCGGGCGAGGGCTTCCCCTGGCCGTACCAGATGCGCTGAGTCGCCGCCGGCGAAAACTAGCGCAACGGCCCCGTCGCGGTCTGGCCGATGCCGCCGCGGCGGGCGCCGGCATCGGTGCTGCCCCACAGCACCTCATGGCCCGCCGGCAGCGCCCGGCTGTTCGGCATCGCCATCCACAACCGCAGCAAGAGCCGGTCATGCCCGGTGGGCGCATCGTCCTCGAATGCCGTGCGCGCGTGGTAAATAACATGGTTGTTGACGAACTGGATGTCGCCGGGCGCAAAGCTCATCGCAAACGCCAGTTCGTCGGCCAGGTCGCTCAGCATGTCGAGCGCCTGCCATTGCAGCGGGGTCACGCGCGGGATCTCGGCGCGGCGCTGCGCCGCCTCGACAAAGGTGCGCGAGTAGTGGCTGGTGAACTTGCCGTCGCGCTGTCCCCACACCGGCAGCGGGTAAGCGAGCGAATCGCCCTCGTCTTCTTCGCCGAAGCGGCTGCGCCAGACATCCTGGTACAGCGCCGCCGCCAGGTCGGGGCGACGCCGCAACATCTCGTTATGAACGGCCGGGGAGCTGCATAATTTTGACAGCCCGCCGCGCATTGCCTGGCGGATGCAGAACAGCGCCACCACGTCGCAGCGATCGGTATGGTAGCGCAGCGCCTGGTTCGACAAGGTGCGCGAATATGATGACAGAAAGGCCGTGCCGCCCTCGGTCGGCAGCTCGCCATAGCGCTTGCCGACATCGCGCCCGACATCGCGGATTTCCCGCATGATCTCGCCGCCGCGATTGGAATAGACGAGCGATCCGAGCTGGCGGCAAAAGCCGGCGTAGAGCAGCTTCAAATCCGCGAGGTCGTAGCCGGCGGGGTCGAGGCCGCGCAGCAACAGCAGCCCGCTGCCGTTTTCGAGCTCCTCGCGGATGTCTTCGAACAGCGGTGCGAGCCCCGGCAGCGGAAAATCGTCCGCCGTCATGGCCTCCCAGTCGAGGCCGCGCCGCTTCGCCGCCGCCAATGCCGCGTCGATCTCGCCGCGCTGGGCCGGTGTCAGGCGGCGCTGCCAGCGCTCCGAAGCGGCCAGATCTCCGCCGTGCCAGACATTGGCGCCGGCGATAGGGGCGATTTTCGTCATGCGCGTCGCTCTCCCGCAACCCGGCACCCTGGCGCATCGGCCGCTATGGCGCATTGACACGGTTCACAGCGCAGCGTCATCATCTCACGATTGCCGCACGACGTGGAAGCCGGTGCAAACCCGGCACGGTCGCGCCACTGTGATCGGTTCGGCGAACCGAGAGTCAGACCCCGCGCCGGCGATAGGCTCTACCGGGACGCGTTATCCCAGGAGTTCGCGCCATGACCGTTGCCAGCTTCGCCCCGACAGTCCGCCCCGCCGCGATCCCGCTGCGCGAGATATTGCCGTGGGCGGTATTCGGCGGCCTCGTTCTGATGCTGGCGCTGTACTTCGTCGGCGTCGAAGAAGGGGCAACGTCGTTGATCTCGGGCATGTACGTGCACGAATTCGTGCACGACGGGCGGCATTTGCTCGGCTTCCCCTGCCACTAGGCAACAAGGCGCCCGACATGGTTGGGGCGCTGTTGTGGCGCGGCATGCTGGTCGGCGCGCTTGCCGGGCTGCTGGCTTTTGCCTTCCTCAAAACGCTCGGCGAGCCCTCGGTCGATCAGGCGATCGCTTTCGAGACGCAGCACGACATTGGCAAGGCGTCGGCCCATGAACACGGCGGCCACCAACACGGCGCGGTGCCGCAGGCGGCGGAGCCCGAGCCCGACCTGGTCAGCCGCGCCGTGCAGGCCGGCCTCGGCCTCTTTATCGGCGTCGCGGTCTATAGCACGGCGTTTGGCGGGCTGTTCGGGCTGGCCTTCGCGCTCGCCTACGGCCGCATCGCCGATAGCGGGCCGCGCGCCACGTCAGCGCTGCTGGCCGCGCTCGGACTGGTGGCGGTTTATGTCGTGCCGAGCCTGAAATATCCGGCGAACCCGCCCGCGGTCGGCGACGCCGAGACGATCGGCCTGCGCACCGCGCTGTATTTCAGCATGATCGCGCTGTCGCTTGCCGCGACAATCGCTGTCGGCATGCTGCGTGCGCGGCTGCAGCCGCGGCTCGGCGCCTGGAACGCCACGCTCGTCGCCGGCGCAGCCTATATCGCGGCCATGGCTGTCGCCGCGCTGGCGCTGCCTGCGATCAACGAGGTGCCCGACGGCTTTCCCGCCACCGTGCTCTGGCAGTTCCGCATCGCATCGCTCGGGGCACAGGCGATCCTGTGGACGACGCTCGGATTGCTCTTCGGCCCGCTGGCCGAGGGGCTGGCGGGGCGACCGCGCGGACTGGCGCAGCCCGCCGAGCCGCTGGCCCGGCGCGGGAG
>JAFAWI010000217.1 GCA_019241915.1 Alphaproteobacteria bacterium | reverse complement strand
TTGAACAGCGCGCAATAGGCGCGGCTGGCGATCTTGCGGCGGCCGAGATCGATCTCCTCGACCCCGCCGGAAATCTCCTGCCACACCGTATTGTCGGGCTTGAGTGCATCGCGCGATTGGTCGACATAACCGAGCTTCACGGTCTCGCCGAGCCGGAAGGACCCGGAATCCGGCTGCTCGGCCCCGGTCATCATGCGGAACAAGGTCGTCTTGCCAGCACCGTTCGGTCCGATGACGCCGACGATCCCGCCCGGCGGCAGCCGGAAATCGAGCGACTCGACCAGGAGCCGATCGCCGAATGCCTTCGCGACGCCGCTGGCCTCGACGACCAGATCGCCGAGCCGCGGCCCCGGCGGCAGCACGATCTGCGCGTTATCGGGCGCCTTTTCGCGCGACTGCGCCACCAGCTCTTCATAAGCCTGCAACCGCGCCTTGCTCTTCGCCTGCCGCGCGCGGGGGCTCTGCCGCACCCAGTCCAGTTCGCGTTCGAGCGTGCGCTGACGCGCCTCTTCCTGGCGGCCTTCCTGCGCGAGGCGCGCCTGCTTCTGCTCGAGCCAGCCGGAGTAGTTGCCTTCGTAAGGGATGCCGTGGCCGCGGTCCAATTCGAGGATCCACCCGGCGACCTCGTCGAGGAAATAGCGGTCGTGCGTGACCGTAACGACGGTGCCCGCGTAGTCTTTCAAGAAGCGCTGCAGCCACGCCACCGACTCGGCGTCGAGGTGGTTGGTCGGCTCGTCGAGCAGCAGCAGGTCCGGCTTTTGCAGCAGCAGCCTGCACAGCGCGACGCGCCGCCGCTCGCCGCCTGACAAATTCGCGACCGGCGTGTCGCCCGGCGGGCAGCGCAGCGCGTCCATCGCGATCTCGATTGTGCGGTCGAGCTCCCAGGCGTCGAGACGGTCGATCTGCTCCTGCAGCTCGCCCTGCTCGGCGATCAGGTCGTTCATCTCGTCGTCGCCGAGTTCCCCGGCAAAACGGGCGCTGACCGCCTCGAAGCGGTCGAGCAGCGCCTTGGTCCCGGCGAGGCCTTCGCTGACATTACCGAACACGTCCTTTGTCGGGTCGAGCACCGGTTCCTGCGGCAGGTAGCCGACCGTCGCACCATCGGCCGCCCAGGCTTCGCCGGCGAACTCTTTGTCCTCGCCGGCCATGATGCGCAGCAGGGTCGATTTGCCGGCGCCGTTGAGGCCGAGCACGCCGATCTTCGCGCCCGGCAGGAACGACAGCCAGATGTCGCGCAAAACCTCGCGCCCGCCCGGGTAGCTCTTGCCGAGCCCTTTCATCACATAGATGTATTGATATGCGGGCATTTGGCTGCCGGTCCTGCGGTTTCGCGTTGCTCTGGCACCGCCGTGGGCTGTCACGAGGGCTTTGCCGAACGATTGAGATCCCTTGCCCGTAGCACGTTTCAACGATGCCGCAAATGGCCGTGCCCCGCAGACGGCGCGCTGCGGGCCCTCGCCAACCCCAAGGCGCCCCGCGGTCGGTTCGACCACTTCGCAGTCGGCAACGCAACGCCATCGCCACTTGGCGGCGATCTATGTACCCGGCGACCTATGTTGCGGCGCAACATGGGGTTGACAGCGCGTAAGTGAGCGCTTACTTAGCCGCAGCCATGGCCCTCAGCAGACTCGACAGCGACGATCGGCGCAAGACAATTGTCGACGCCGCGGTGCCGCTGTTCGCGCGCAAAGGCTTCGCCGGAACGACCACCCGCGAACTCGCCGCGGCCGCCGGCGTCTCGGAAGCGCTGCTGTTCCGGCACTTTCCGTCGAAGCAATCGCTGTATCGCGAGATTTTGGCGCTCGGCTGCGAAGGCGACCCGGCGCTCGAAAAGCTCGCGACGCTGCCGGCGTCGACCGCCACCGCAATCGGTATCGTGCGCTTTATGGTGCGGCGGTTTGTGCTGGGCAGCGAGGCCGAGCGGCACGAGCTGGACCTGCGCATGCGCCTGATGCTGCACAGCTGTCTCGAAGATGGCGATTACGCGCGCGAGCTGTTCGCCGCGGTGACGCCGCGCGTGGTGCCGCTGTTTACCGCCTCGCTCAAGGCGGCCGAGGCGGCCGGCGACCTCGCGGCGCTGCCGGACAGCGGCGCAAACCGCTTCTGGTTCGCGCATCACGTCGCGGCGATGATGGCGTTCGGCTTTCTGCCGGCGCAGGGCTTCATCCCCTACGA
>JAFAWI010000193.1 GCA_019241915.1 Alphaproteobacteria bacterium | reverse complement strand
CAACAAGCTGGTGCGCACTTCGCGCCAGATGCTGCACGAGATCGGCCGCGAGCCGACCCCCGAGGAGCTCGCCGACAAGCTGGCGATGCCCCTGGAGAAGGTCCGCAAGGTGCTCAAGATCGCCAAGGAGCCGATCAGCCTCGAAACCCCGATCGGCGACGAGGAAGACAGCCACCTCGGCGACTTCATCGAGGACAAGAACGCTGTGCTGCCGGTCGAGGCGGCGATCCAGGCCAATCTGCGCGAGACCACGACCCGCGTGCTGGCCTCGTTGACGGCGCGCGAGGAACGCGTGCTGCGCATGCGCTTTGGCATCGGCATGAACACCGACCACACGCTCGAAGAGGTGGGCCAGCAATTCTCGGTGACCCGCGAGCGCATCCGCCAGATCGAGGCCAAGGCGCTCAGGAAGCTCAAGCACCCGAGCCGCTCGCGCAAGCTGCGCAGCTTCCTCGACACCTGACCCTCCGCTCGTCACATGCCCGAACCTTGTTCCGGGCATCCACCGGAAGTGACGGCGCCGTGCCGGAAAGCCTTGGACGGCAGGGACAAACCCTGCCATGGCGGCTATATTCGGCGCCCGGTGGGCCCGTAGTTCAGCTGGTTAGAACTCGCCGCTCATAACGGCGCTGTCGCAGGTTCGAGTCCTGCCGGGCCTACCAGCATCCCTTCGTCGCGGCCCGGGCGAGGCCGTTCCGGCGGCTTTCGGTTTTATTCCGCGGGCCAAGTAATTGCGGCCGAAATACCTTAATTGCGGTCTTTCGGTGACTGGCGGAAGAAGGGCAGCAGTGCCGCGTTCTGGGCGAGACGAAAACGATTCGTCACAACCTGGAGACGACGATGTTGAAGTTTTCCCGGCTCGCCCTGAGCCTTGTTGCCCTGACCGTTGCCGCCCCGGTCATTGCCGCCGAGCCGGCCGCTACCACAGCGTCCTCGCCCGCGCCGACGACCGCGCCGGCGAAGCCCGCATCGGGTGCGACGCAAGCGACCGTCGCGCCAAAGGCGGCGCTGGTCGACATCAACAGCGCCGGCGCCGGCGAATTGAAGGGGCTGCCCGGCATGACCGACGCGGATGCCGCGAAGATCGTCCAGGGTCGGCCCTACAAGGACCCGGCCGATCTGGTGTCGAAGAAGGTGCTGTCGGAGACCGAGTTCGGCAAGATCAAGGACCGCATCACCGCCGGTCACAGCAAGTCGTAAAACCGAAGCTGCCGCCTCCGGCGGCGCCATTACCGACCGGGGCCGCGACCGCCCGTCGCGGCCCCGGTCTTGCGTCTGCACGCTAGGCAGTCCGCGGGTTTTGCTCTACGGTCCCGCTGCTCTCGGTATGGTTAACTGCTCGCATGCGGTCCGCGTTGCGCCATCCTTGTCGCCGGCACCTTTGCTTTTCGTCTAGAGCGGCTGCGGCGGCGCTGTTTCTGGTGGTGCCGCCGGCGCGGGCGCAGCACATTGCAACCGACGGCAGCCTGCCCGGCACCACCGCGACCACGTTGACCGGACCCAGCTACACGATCGGCGCCGGCCTCGGCAAACAGGTTGGCGGCAACTTGTTCCAGAGTTTCAGCATCTTCGGGCTCGGTGCCAAGGAGAGAGCCAACTTTACCGGCCCCGCGAGCGTCGACAACATCATCGGCCGAATCACCGGCGGCCAGCGCTCCGATATCGATGGGCGGATCAAATCGTCGATCAATGGCGCCAACCTTTACCTGATCAACCCGGCCGGCATCGTCTTCGGGCCGAACGCGACGATCAACGTGAGCGGCAGCTTTCACGCGTCGACCGCGGATTACCTGCGCCTCACCGACGGTACGAGATTCCAGGCGACCACGGCCAGCGGAGCGATCTCCGCGGCGCCGCCTGCGGCATTCGGGTTTCTCGGCACGCACGCCCCGGCGCGGATCACGGTCAACAGCAGCACACTGGCGGTCGCGGAAAACAAGACGCTCGCTCTGGTCGGCGGCCCGGTGCGGATCAACGGCGCACAACTTACCGCCCCGGCCGGCACGATCGACATCGAAGCGGCCGGCGCCGGCGAGGTGCCGGTAAATCCGTTGCGCCCACCGGCGTCCACCGCAGCGAACCCGCAGAACGTCAGGATTGTCGGGTCCACCCTCGACGTCAGCAATCGGCGCGGTTCGCGCGGCGGAGGCAACATCTTTGTCGGCGCCGGCAGAATCCGCATCGACCAGAGCGAACTCAATGCTGACAATTTCAGCGACGGAGCGGGCGGCATCGTCACGCTGACCGCGTCCCGCATCCGTGAAACCAACGCGTCGTCGATTCATGCCGTGGGTTTTGGGACGGGAAGCGGCGCGAGCATCTCGCTCAACGCCGGCAGCACCGGCAACATCGTCATCGACCAAGGAAGCCAACTCGTCTCGGGGACCGTCGGTTCGGGTCCCGGCGGCGCGATCGCGCTCACCGCGGGTGGGGTCACGATCGCGTCAGGGAGCACCATCGCCAGCATCACTGCCGGTTCCGGAAATGGCGGTACGATCGCGATTAACGCCGGCTCGCTCACGCTCGACGGCGCGAAGGCGCCGGGCAGCAACGCCGCCGTCGCCTCGTTCGTCGAGCCCGGCGCCAGCGGAACCGGCGGCGCGGTTGTCGCCAATGTCGGAGGCGCCCTGACCATTGTCGGAGGCGGGCTGTTCGTCAGCGAAACCGCGGGGATCGGCGATGCGGGACCCATCTCGCTGACCGCCAATTCGATCCTGATTGAGAATACCCAGAACCCGGTTGCGTTCAGCGGTATCGCCTCGTTGGTCGATGGCGGCGGTTTCTCGCTATTCGCCGATCCCGGCACGGGCACCGGTCACGGCGGCGCAATCTCGCTGCAGGCCAACCAACTCGCGATTGACGCGGGGGGATTGGTGCGGACGCTCACATTCGGCCCTGGCGACGCCGGCGCCGTGGCGATGTCCATCGGCGGCACGGCGACGATCGACGGCGGCGGTACGGGTGCCGGCATCTCTTCGACCGCCGGCGGCGATGTCGGCAACGGCGGCCCGATCACGGTGAAGGCCGGGGCTCTGTCGATGAGCGACGACGGGTCGATCACCGCGCTCTCGCTGGGGCCCGGCAGGGTTGGCGCGATCAACTTGACGGTCGCGGGCGGGTTGACGATTGACGGCAACGGCGCGCCGAGTTCGACCCAGGTGTTTTCGGCTGTTTTATCGACCGGCGGCGCCAACCCGATCGCGGTCTCGGCCGGGAGCCTGACGATCGTCAACGGCGGGAAGATCTTCTCGACCACTGCCGGTTCGGGCAGCGGGGCGGCAATCGCGGTCTCGGTTGCAGGACCGATCGCGATTGACGGCGGCAACCTCCCGTTTGCGACCGGCATCATCGCCAGCGCCGATATCGGCAGCAGCGGCGCCGCCGGCGCGGTAAACGTCTCTGCCGCGAGTGTGTCGATCGCCAATGGAGGTTCGATTGTCGATGACACGTTCGGCAATGCCGGCGGCAGTTCGCTGACGGTGACCGTGAGCAGCACGCTGACCATCGACGGCGGCGCCAACGCCGATAACGTCACCGGGATTTTCAGCAATACCAGCACGCCGAACCCGGCCGTCAGCGGCGGCACGATCACCATCAATGCCGGCGTCCTGACGCTCACCGGCGGCGGGTCGATCGGCGCCAATACCTCGGATGCGGGCGGCGCCGGCAACATTTTCGTCAACGCCGGCACGCTGTCGCTTGCCGGCGGCAGCAGCATCGCCACCGACACCTTTGCGAGCGGTCCGGGCGGCGCGATTGTGGTCAACGTTCCCGGCGCTGTCTTGATCGTCGGCTCCAACATCTCCTCCGACACGACCGCCGCCGGCAATGCCGGCAGCGTTTCCCTGACCGCCGGCTCGCTGGCGATCAGCGGCGCCAGCGAAATCAGCGGCAGCACCGACGGATCGGGCAATGGCGGCGCCGTCGCGGTCAACGTCGCCGGCGATTTCACGATCGACGGCTCGTTCAAGGGGGCCGGGGTCGCCGTGATCGCCGGCCCCGGCAGCAGCGGCAACGCCGGCAACGCGACGGTCAACGTCGGCGGCACCTTGACCGTCGTCAACGGCGGGGAGATCGCCACCAACACCTTCGGCAAAGGCAATGGCGGCGTGGTGACGGTATCGGCCGGCACGCTCAACCTGGCGGTGCTCGGCGAGATCGCGGCCAATGTCGAATTCGGCAGCAAAGGCAATGGCGGCTCCCTCAACGTTTCCGCCAACACTGTTTCGATCGGCACCGGCGCGGCGATTACCAGCAGCAGCTTTAGCAGCGGCACCGGCGGCGATATCGCGATCGTCGCCGGCAACCTTTCGCTCGACAGCGCCGGCAGCATCGACGGCTTTGCCGCGAGCTCCGGCAACGGCGGCAATATCAACGTCGTCGCCGGCACTATCGCCATCGGCAACTCCACAACCGGCGCGCCCAGCGCGATTACCGCCTCCGCCAATCCGGGCGCCACAGGCAGCGCCGGCAACATCACGGTCACTGCGGGCTCGCTGACAGTCGTCAACGGCAGCGAGATCGCCACCAGCACTTTTGGTCAAGGCAATGGCGGGTTCGTCACGGTGACCGCCGGCGCGCTGAACCTTGCGACGCTGGGCGAGATTGCCGCCGATGCCAACGCAGGCAGCACCGGCAACGGCGGCTCGCTCAACGTCACCGCCAACACTTTGTCGATCAGCACCGGCGCGGCGATCACGAGCAGCAGCTTCGGCAATGGCGCCGGCGGCGATATTTCAATTGTCGCCGGAAGCCTGACGCTTGACAGCGCGGGCAGTATCGATGGCGTTGCGGGGGGTTCGGGCCACGGCGGCAACATCCATGTCGGCGCGGACAGCCTCGTTATCGGCAACGCCGGCGCGGTCGGCACGGCTGGCACAACCAGCGCTGCGACGGCGCGCGGCGGCGGCACATCCAATCCCGGGCTCCTCGCCGTGTTCACCGCGCCCAGCGCAATCACCGCGTCGGCGACGCCGGGCGCCACCGGCAGCGCCGGCAATGTCACGGTGAACGCGGGCTCGCTGTCGATCCAGCCGGGCGGCGAAATTTCCAGCGCCACCAACGGGCCCGGCACCGGCGGCGACATCGTGATTACCAGCCCGACCGTGACGCTGACCGGCAAAGGGCCGCAAATCACCGCACAGTCGTTTGGCAGCGGCAATGCCGGCTCGATCACCGTCAACGCCAATACGCTGACCCTGACCGGAGGCGCCAGCATCTCGACCGAGGCGGCCCAGGCCAATGGCGGCGACATCACGCTCAACATCGGCCACCTGCTGCTGCTGGTCGACAGCGAGATCACCACCTCGGTCAACGGCGCTCTCGGCAACGGCGGCAACATCCTGATCGACCCGCTGTTTGTCGTGCTCAACCACAGCCGCATCATCGCCAACGCGGTCGGCGGTAATGGCGGCAACATCACGATCCTGGCGGATGAGTTCGTCAGCTCGGCGGACAGCGTGATCCAGGCCAGCTCGCAGCTCGGGGTCTCCGGCACGATCGACATCCTGTCGCCGATCGTGCAGGTCAATGGTGCGCTGGCCTCGCTCAGTGATGAACTGCGCGCGGTCGCGACGGTGGCGCGCGACAATTGCGCGGCGCGCGGCGACTTGCCGCGCTCAAGCTTGGTGTCGGCCGGACGCGGCGGTGTCACCCAGGATCCGGACGCGGCGCTGCCGGCCCTGTATCTCGCCGGACGCGACCTCAGGCTCGGTCGCGGCGGCAACGCCGCGCTCCGCCTCGGCGACGGCGGATCGAGGCTTGCCGCGCTGCCCGCTGCCTCGCCGTGCAAGTAGCCCCAGGTGTCGCGCGCTGACGGGGCGCTAAGCCGTCCCGGCATCGCGTTGCGCACCCGCATGGGCCGCGCGATCGGCGGCGATGTCGCCAAGGCGCTGCTGGCCGCGACGCTGGTCGCGGCCGCGGTTGTGCTGCTCTACATTTTTGCATGGCTGCAGCCGGTGGGGTTTGCTGCTTACGACGCGCTGCGCGTCGCCTGGTCCGGTACGGCCCCGCCTGCGCCGATTACCCTCATCGGGGCCAACGAAGGCGATATTGCCCGTTGGGGCTGGCCCCTGCGCGACGAAGACCTCGCCAACCTGCTCGACAGGATGCTGGAGTGGCACCCGCGGACGATCGGCGTCGACATTTACCGCGACCGTCCGGTTCCGCCCGGCAGCGAGCGGCTGGCGGCGCTGCTGGCGGCGCATCCGGAGATACTGTGGTCGTTCAAGCTGCCGGAGGGCGGTCAGCCGGCGATCGCCGCGCCCGCAGCGGTGCAAGGCACCGACCGCGCCGTCCTCGCCGACACCCTCGTCGACAGTGACGGCATTGTCCGCCGCGGCCTGCTTTTCGCTGATGACGGGCAGACCAACTATGCCGGCATGGGCGCGGCGCTCGCCTTCGCCTACCTCGCCCGCGACGGCATTCGTTTGTCCCCTGCGGCCGACGACACGCTGCGCCTCGGCAACGCGGCGATCGCGCCGCTCGACGAGCGCAACGGGCCTTATGTCCGGCTCGACAATCGCGGCTACCAGGTTCTGCTCGGCTATCGCGGCGGCGTGCAGCGGTTTCCGGTCCACTCGGTCGCGGAGCTGATGGACGGCGACGCCTTGGCCGAGGCGGTGCGCGATCGCATCGTGCTCATCGGCGTCGCTGCCGAAAGCGTCAAAGACTGGTTCGCCACGCCGTTCAGCACCGGGTTCGGCGCGGGGCCGCCGGTGTACGGCATCGCGATGCACGCCCATCTCGCGGACCAGCTGATCGGCGAAGCGCACAGCGGATCGGTGGGATTGCGCGGGTTGCCGCGCCCGGGCGAGGCGGTGCTGATCTGGCTCGTCGCGCTGGCGGGCGCCGGGATCGGCCTGTGGCTGCGCTACGCCGTCCCGGCCGCGATCGGCATCGCGGTGGGTTTCGCCGCAATTGTCGCCGCGACATGGTTCGCCTTCGGCCATTCGCTCTATCTGCCGGGCGTGCCGCTGCTGGCGGCCTGGGTCGGGTCGAGCGGGCTTACCAACCGGGTGCTTTATGCGGCGAGCAACCGCGAGCGGGCGCGGCTGCGCCGCAGCTTTGAGCACTATCTGCCGCCGGCGGTCATCAGCGACATGCTGGCGTCGCGCTCGCTGCCCAAGGTCGGCGGCGAGCGGCGCGAAATCTCGGTGGTGTTCACCGACATCGAAGGGTTTACCTCGCTGTCGGAGCGGCTCGACCCCGAAGAGCTCGCGGCGCTGCTCAACCGCTATTTCACCGGCGCTTGCGCCGCGATCTTTGACCAGGGCGGGCTTGTCTACGAGTTTATCGGCGACGCCATCCTCGCCTTTTTTGGCGCGCCGCACGACCAGCCCGATCATGCCGATAGAGCTGTCGATGCCGCCCTGGCGATCGATGCGTTCGCGGTCAGGTTCTGCGCCGAGCAGGAAGCGAGCGGGGTTCCGTTCGGCATCACGCGTATCGGCGTCCATACCGGCACCGCTCTGGTCGGCAATATCGGCACTCCGGCGCGACTCAAATACACCGCGCTCGGCGACATGCTGAACACCGGCTCGCGCCTCGAAGGGCTCAACAAGGTGATCGGCACGCGCATCTGCGTCTCGGGCGACACCGTGCAGCAATCGCGCCGCCACAGCTTTCGCCCAATCGCCGATTTCGTGGTCAAGGGCCGCCAGGGTTCGGTGGCGGTGTTCGACCCGGTCACGCAGGCCCCCGGCCGCGCCCCGGACGCCGCCTATCAGGCGGCCTTTGACGCGCTCGCCTCGGGCGATCCGGCGACGGCGGACCTGTTCGCCGCGCTGCACCGCGACTACCCGCACGACCCCTGCGTCGCGTTCCACTACCACCGGCTGCGGCACGGCGAGGACAGCACGCTGATCGTGATGACCGAGAAATGACCGGCTGGAAATTCTGCCTGCTGTCCCTGACGCTGCTGCTCTACGCCGCCGGCGCGGTGGCGCAATCGGCGGACCCGCGCGCTGCGGCAGCGACCCAGCTCGACCGCGGCACGGCAGCGTTTCGCGCCGGCGACGTGGTGGGCGCGACACAAGCGTGGAGCGACGCGATCCGGCTGTGCCGCG
>JAFAWI010000714.1 GCA_019241915.1 Alphaproteobacteria bacterium | reverse complement strand
AATACATGCTCGATCGGGCGCAGATCGTCAAAGCCGGCAGCCTCTCGCCCGCTGTTGCACCCTTCGTGCGCATCCCCCCCAATGGGGCGAGCTGAACCAGTTCATCGCCAAGCAGGTGCTCGATATCGGCGTCTACGGCATCGTGTGGCCGCACGTCTCGACTGTCGAGGAGGCGCGCAACGCGGTGCAGGCCTGCCGCTATCCGCGGCCGCGCGAGGCGCAGTACTACGAGCCTGCCGGTCAGCGCGGCGACGCGCCGCGCACCGCCGCACGCTATTGGGGCATCGACCAGCCGACCTATTACCAGCGCGCCGACACCTGGCCGCTCAATCCCGCGGGCGAAGTGCTGGTCGTCATCATGTGCGAGGAGAAGCGGGCAATCCGCAACCTGCCCACGATGCTCGACGAGGTGAAGGGGATCGGCGTCGTGCTGATCGGCGAGGGCGACCTGTCGCAGGACATGGGCTATCCGCGCCAATACGAGCACCCCGAAGTCGCCGCCGCGATCGACGACATTCTGGCGATCTGCAAGGACAAGGGCGTGCCGTGCGGCCACCCGCATGTCGATGCCAACAACGTCGAGAAACTGGTCGAGAAGGGCTTTCGCTGGCTGATGCCGGCGCCGAGCCAATCGTTTGCCGCGTTGCAGAAGGGCTTGGCCGCCTGCGGGCGGAAGTAGCCCAAACCCTCACCCTTCCCATTGCGTGCGCGATGGGCCCCTTCCCTCTCCGGCAATTCGGGAGAGGGTGGATCGCGGCGGCGCCGGCGACGCGGGACGGGGGAGGGTCTTGCCAGCCTCACGCGGCCGCGCTGTAGTGCGCCGGAGATCCCACGATCCGCACCCCGATGGAGGAAGCCGCATGGACGCCGACGCCAAGAAGACCGCGCTGCGCATGATCCCCTACGGCATCTACGTGCTGACCGCCGACGACGGCAAAGGCAATGTCGCGGCCGCCACGGTCAACTGGGTGACGCAGACCGCGTTCAACCCGCCGCTCGTTGTCGCCGGCGTCAAGACCGACAGCGGCGCCTATTCGATCCTCAAGAACACCCAGACCTTCACGCTCAACATGCTCGGCAAAGAGCACAAGGGACTTGCCTTCACGTTCTTCAAGCCGGCGCAGCTCGAAGGCGGCAAGCTCTCGGGCCAGCCGATCCACAAGGGCCAGAACGGCGCGCCGATCCTCGACGCCGCGCTCGCTGCGGTCGAATGCAAGGTCACCAGCATCGTCGAGCAGGGCGATCATCATATCGTTGTCGGCGAGGTTACCGAGGCGCACGTCCCGAACCCGATCCCCGGCCGTCCCGATGTCGCGATCCTCGAGATGAAGGACCTCGGCGACAACGTCTTCTACGGCGGCTGAGCTAGCCCCGGAGGGCTCTCTCGAATAACAGGAGGCGCGCCTCCTGTTATCCTCCTGTTCTTGGGTCCGCTCGCCTCCTGTTATGTCGGCCGGTCAGCGGGCGGTATCCGCTCGTGGCGTGCCGGGCCCGCTGCGGTCCGTGCCGTGCGTTTATAACAAAGCTTTGCGGCTTTTTTACGGACGCGACGCGATGCGGTAGAGTGGCGGCCATGCCGCTCAGCGCCGCCGCCCTTCGCAACGCCGTGCAGCGCCTGCGCGAGGGGCTGGCGCGCCACAACGCCGAACCGGCCGACGAGCAGTTGCGCGACGGGCTGATACAGCGGTTCGCGTTCACCTACGAGCTCAGCCACAAACTGCTCCGGCGCTATTTGCAGCAAGTGCTGCCCTCGGGCGAGGACGCCGCGCGCATGACCTTCGCCGAGCTTGTACGCACCGGCAACGAACACGGGCTGCTGCGCGCCGAATGGCCGGCCTGGCGCCGCTTTCGCGACATTCGCACCCGCACGACGCACACCTATGACGCCGGCACGGCGGCCGAGGTGGTACGCGAAATTCCGGCGTTTCTCGATGAGGCGGAACAGCTATGCGCCGCAGGAGCGGCGGCTCGCATGACCGACGGTGACGCCGCGGTCGATCTCGCGCCCGCGCAGCGCCGCATCGTGCTCGATATCCTGCGTGCGCACCTGCCGCCCGGCGCGCAGGCCTGGGTATTTGGCTCGCGCGCGGCCGGGCGGGCGCGGCGCTACTCCGACCTCGACCTTGCCGTGGATGCGGGGCGGCGGCTGACGCTCGACGAGGCGGCGATCCAGCGCGAGGCGTTCGACGAGAGCGACCTGCCGTACCGGGTCGATCTTGTCGATTGGCGCGCGGTCGGCGCGGATTTTCGCCGGCTGATCGCGGGACAACGGCGGCCGCTGCACGGAGGCGAAGAGGCTGGACGCGCGCCGCGATAAGGCGCCGACGGGGCGGACCCGGCCACGGCCGCGGCGCTCGCAGCGGCATGCCCCGCGGCTGCATCAAGCGCCGCCGCACGGTGCCGAGCCTCAGCCGGCGCGGCTGATCGCGCGCGAGATCGCCGACCGCGTCGTCGCGATCGGGCTGCGGCGGCAATGGTTCGGCGATCTTTACCATCGCATTTTGACCGTCGGCTGGCCGAGTTTTCTGGCCGGCGCCTTTGCCGTCTATATCGGCGCCAATGTCGTTTTTGCCGGGCTCTACCTGGTGCAGCCGGGCGCGATCGCCAACGCCGCACCGGGGTCGTTTTTCGATGCGTTCTTCTTCAGCGTCGAGACCATCGCCACGGTCGGCTACGGCCAGATGCTCCCCGCCACGCTGTACGCCAATGCCGTTATGACATTGGAGGCGGCCGTCGGGCTGCTGTTCGCGGCCTTGATCACGGGGCTGGTGTTCGCCCGGTTCTCGCGGCCGACCGCACGGATCACGTTCAGCCAGGTTGCGGTGGTGCACCCGTATAACGGCGTTCCGACCCTGTCGATCCGCCTCGCCAACGAGCGGCAGAACCAGCTGTTGGCGGCCGAAGTCAGCTTTACCCTGTTGCGCGACGAGACCAGTGTCGAGGGGGAGACCCGACGGCGCTTTTACGATTTGACGCTGCTGCGCGACCGCTCGCCGGTGTTCGCGCTCACCTTTACGGTGATGCACCCGATCGACGAAGCCAGCCCGCTCCATGGCTTAAGTTCGACCGAGCTGGAGGCGCAGAATGCCGAGCTGGTCGTGATGGCCGGCGGGATCGACGAGACGCTCGTTCAACCGGTAACCGCGCGGACCTCGTATCTGCCGCACGAAATCCGCTGGGGGCATCAATTCGTCGATATCTTCGGCTGGACCGAAGACGGCCGCCGCGCCATCGATTACCGACGGTTTCATGATACTGTCGCGGTGACCGCCGCGCCCTGAGGGAGAAACCGGATGGACACTCACGCGCTCGCCTGGCCGAAGGAAGGCAACTCGCGCGTTCCGTACCGCGTGTTCTCGGACGAGGGCATCTACCGGGCCGAACTGGACCGCGTGTTCCTTGGCCCGACCTGGCAGTTTCTCGCGCTGGAAAACGAGTTGCCGAACCCGGGCGACTACAAGACGACGTTTCTTGGCGAGACGCCGATCGTGGTGACGCGCGGCGAGGACGGGCAGCTGCACGCGCTGGTCAATCGCTGCGCGCACCGCGGCAACCTCGTATGCCTCAAGCGGCAGGGCAATGCCGACCTCCTGACCTGCGTCTACCATTCGTGGAGCTACGATCTCGAAGGGAATTTGAAGAGCGTCGCGTTCCGCCGCGGGATCGCCGGCAAAGGCGGCATGCCCGACGATTTCCGGATGGAAGATCACGGGCTGCAAAAGCTGCGCACCGACCATTTCGCCGGTCTCGTCTTTGGCACGCTGTCGCCCGAGACGCCGCCGCTCGCCGAATATATCGGCAACATGGTCGGCGGCCGGGTCGGCCGGGTGCTTTACGGCAAGCCGAAGGTCCTCGGCACGACCTCGCAAATCCTGCACAACAACTGGAAGCTCTATCTCGAAAACGTGCGCGACACGTATCACGCCAGCCTGCTGCACACCTTCTTCACGACGTTTCGCGTGGCCCGCCTGACCAACGGCGGCGGCGTGCTGATCGCCGAAAACGGCCGTGCCCACGCCTCCTACACCCGCACCAAGGACGAAACCGTCGGCCGCGAGGGCAGCGACCAGCTCTACGCCGGCATCCAGTCGCAGCGCGCGGGCCTGCACCTCGAAGACACGCGGCTGCTCCAGCAGGTGAGCGAGTTCGGCGACGACATCACCGTTCAAATCCTCAGCGTGTTCCCGAACTTTGTGCTGCAGCAAGTCAACAACTCGATTGCATTGCGGCTGGTGTTGCCGAAGGGTCCCGACAAGACCGAGCTGCAATGGACCTTCCTCGGGTTTGAAGAGGACGATGCGGCGTTGCAGGAATTGCGGCTGCTGCAGAGCAACCTGGTCGGGCCGGCCGGGTACGTGTCGATGGAAGACGGCGCGGTGGGCGGTTTTGTGCAGCGCGCGATTGCCGGTGCGGAGCAGCAGACCTCCGTCGTCGAGATGGGCGGCTATGACCACGTCAGTGAAGAAACCCGCACCACCGAAGCATCGATCCGCGGCTTCTGGCAGGCCTACCGTCCGCTGATGGGATACGCCTGAGGCGGCGGAACCGCAAAGCGTGCCGATGACGCTCGAAGAGGTGGCGCGCCGGCTCGAACTCGAGTCGCTCTATGCCGATTATGCGCATTGCCTCGATGACGACCGGCTCGAGCAATGGCCCGATTTTTTTGTCGAGGACGCCTATTACCGCATCACCTCGGCCGAGAATTTCGAGGCGGGGCTGCCGCTCGGGTTGGTCTATCTGACGTCGCGGGCGATGCTGGTCGACCGGGTGATGGCGCTGCGCAAGGCCAACATCTACGAGCCGCAGCGCTACCGGCACCAGATCGGCGCAATCAAGATCGCCGGCGACAGCGGCGCCGGCCTCGATGTCGTCGCCAGCCTTGTTGTCGTCCGCACGATGCAGGACGGCGAGATGATCCTGTTCGCGGCCGGGCGTTATGTCGATCGGCTGGTGCGCAGCGGCGACAGCTGGAAATTTGCCCGCAAGGATGTCGTGCTCGACAGCCGGCAGATCGACACGCTGCTGGCCATGCCGCTGTGAACCGTTGCCATGGCGCCGCCGTTGGCTGGGGACGATGAGAACCGCGGGAGGGCGTGAGGAACCCTTTGCTTGAGGCCTATCGGGAGCCGCGATGAAGATACTGGTTATCGACGACGACCTGCTGCTGCTGCGGACGATCGCGCGGATCCTGTCGGCCGACGGCCACCAGGTCCTGACCGCCTCCGAAGGCGGGCGCGGGATGGCGATCTTCGCGCGCGAAAGGCCGGACATGGTGCTCACCGACATCGTCATGCCCGGTCAAGAGGGTTTTGAAACGATCCTCGCGCTGCGCCGCGATGAGCGGCCGGTCAAGATCGTCGCGATGTCCGGTTCGGATGCGGAGATGCTCGACGTCGCCGGTCTTATCGGTGCCGACGCGACGATCCAGAAACCGTTTCGGGCGCAAGAACTGCTGGCCTGCATCCGCGGTCTCGCCGAGGCGCCGTTAGCATCGTCTTAACCCGCGCCGGCGTATCGTCTGCAATGAAGCACCTCTACACGCCAAGCGTGATCGCGCGGCAGTGGGCAGGACAGCCATGAAGATCCTGGTCATCGATGACGACGAGGCGCTTCGCCGCACCATCGCGAAAATTCTTCGCGCCGACGGGCACGAGGTGCTTGCCGCGGAAAACGGCAAGCGCGGCATGACGCTGTTCTGCAACGAGCAGCCGCAAATCGTCATCACCGACATCATCATGCCCGAGCAGGAGGGCATCGAGACAATTGTCGCGATGCGCCGCGGCAATCCGGGCGTACGCATCATCGCGATTTCCGGCGGCGCCTGCGCCGGCGAAATCGACGTCCTCAAAATGGCGCAACTGCTCGGCGCCGACGACGTCATCGAGA
The DNA here is from genome assembly GCA_019241915.1 of Alphaproteobacteria bacterium. Taxonomy (GTDB): domain Bacteria; phylum Pseudomonadota; class Alphaproteobacteria; order ATCC43930; family CGMCC-115725; genus DATARH01. The sequence goes on along the minus strand of JAFAWI010000714.1, from coordinate 6,182 downwards.
AGCCGTTCCGCGCCGCCGACTTGCTGGAGCGGATCCGGGCCACAGCGGGCGCGCGGCTGCCCGCATAGCCGCACGGCGGCGCTGCCTAGAGGCCGGGAATCGACAGCTGCGGCGGGGTTAGCCACACTGCGGCGATGCGGTTCTTCGCGCGCCTTGCCGGCGTCGCCGCGGCCCTCGCAAGCGCTGTGGCGATGCAGCCGTCATCTTCCGCGCTTGCGGCAGACGGTGCCGCCCTCGTGGTCGGCTCGAAAATCGATACCGAGGGAGCGCTGCTCGGCGAGATGATCGCGGCGGTGCTGGAGGGGCGCGGCGTGCCGGTCGAGCGGCGGCTGCAGCTGGGGCCGACCAATATCGTGCGTGCGGCGCTGCTTGCCGGGCAGATCGACATCTATCCAGAATATACCGGCAACGGCGCGCTGTTCTTCCATCGCGAGGACGACCCGGCCTGGACCGACGCCGAGCGCGGCTATGCCGAAGTCGCAGCGCTCGACAAGGCGCACAACGGGCTGGTCTGGCTTGCCGCGGCGCCGGCCGACAACACCTGGGTGATCGCGGTGCGCCGGGACCTCGAAGGCTTGCCGGCGCATCCTTGCCTGAGCGATCTCTCCGGCTACCTTGAACGCCGTGGCCGCTTCCGGCTCGCGGCGTCGGCCGAGTTTGTCGAAAGCCCGGCGGCGCTGCCGGCGTTCGAGGCGGCTTACGGCTTTCACCTGAGCGGCGACCAGCTGCTGACCCTGTCCGGCGGCAATACCGCGGCGACACTGCGCGCCGCGGCGCAGGGTATCTCGGGGGTCAATGCCGCAATGGCCTACGGCACCGATGGGGCGATTGCGGCGTTGGGCCTCACCGCGCTGTGCGACGACAAGCACGCGCAGGTCGTCTACGCCCCGGCGCCGGTGGTCCGGGCGGCGGCGCTGGCGCGCGACCCGGCTGTCGCGCCGGCGCTAGACGCGGTGTTTGCGACGCTGACGCGCGAGACCTTGCAGCAGCTCAACGCGCGGATCGCGGTCGAGGGCGAGGACGCGCGCGCGGTGGCCGGCGATTATCTGCGGGCCGGCCATCTGCTGCCATGACCGCCGATGGCGCCGCGGAACCTTGGGCGGCGGCGCCGCGGCTGCACAACCGCGTGCTGCCGGTGCTGGTGCTGCTGGCGACGGCTGCCGCCACCGCGATGGGATTTGTCGTCATCGCCCCCAACCGGCTGCTTCCCGGCGTGGGCGTCCCGCTGTGGCAGGCCGCCGCCGCCCCGGCAACGGCGGGCTTTGCCGCGGCGGCGGCGCTGCTGCTGACCCTCTGCTGGGTGCGGCCGCGCGGTGCCGTTCATTACGGTGCTGCGGCGGTCGCCGGTGCTGTGCTGCTCGCCGCGCCGGCTGTGGCCGGCGCGTCCGCTGCGCAGCTGCTCGGCAGCGCGCCGCCGGCGTCGGTGGCCTCGCTCGCCGGCGGGTTCTGGGTCGTTGGCGGTTGCGCCGCGCTGGCGGCGATCGACTCGCTGCAGCGCGCGCAAGCCGGCGCCGCCGTGCAGCTGGTGACGGCCGCGGTGCTCGCCGGCGGCTTTCTCGCGCTGAGCCGTATCGGCGCGTTCGACGCGCTGTCGCTGTCGCGCGAATATGCCGCGCGGCACGACCTGTTTGGGGCCGCGGTGCTGCGGCATGCCGAACTGGTCGCGGCCGCGCTCGGCGCTGCGGTGGCGATCGGCGTCCCGTTGGGTCTTGCGCCGCTGCGCCGCAAGCGGTTCGAGGCGCCGCTGTTCGCGGTGCTCAACCTGTTGCAGACGGTGCCTTCGATTGCGCTGTTCGGGCTGCTGATCGCGCCGCTGTCGGGGCTGGCGGACGCCGTGCCGGCGCTGCGCGCGGCGGGTATCGGGGGTGTCGGACCGGCGCCGGCGATCATCGCGCTGGTGCTTTACGCGCTGCTTCCGATCGCCCGCAATACCGTCGCCGGTATCGGTGGCGTATCGCCGGCGGCGATCGAAGCGGCGCGCGGCATGGGGATGACAGGCCGCCAGGTGTTTTGGCGCGTCGAGACGCCGCTGGCCCTGCCGGTGCTGCTTGCCGGATTGCGCATTGTGGTGGTCCAGACCGTCGGACTTGCCGTCGTCGCCGCGCTGATCGGCGCCGGCGGGCTCGGCAGCTTTGTCTTCGAAGGCCTGGGACAGTACGCCACCGACCTGGTGCTGCTCGGCGCGCTGCCGGCGATCCTGATGGCGCTGGGCGCCGATTTTGTGCTTCGGCTGGCGGCGCGCGCCATGCCGCGGCGAGGCGCGGCATGAGCGAGCCGATGATCGAGCTGCGCGGCGTCAGCAAGTCCTACAATGGCCGGGCGGTCGTCGGCGACCTGACACTCGCCGTGCCGCGCGGCGCGTTATGCGTTCTGCTGGGCCCGTCGGGCTGCGGCAAGTCGACGACGCTGCGCATGATCAACCGGCTGGTGCCGTGCGACGGCGGCACGATCAGGATCGATGGCGAGGATGCGCTGCGGCCCCCCGTCGAGGCGCTGCGCCGGCGCATCGGCTATGTCATCCAATCGACCGGGCTGTTCCCGCATTGGCGGGTGGACGACAACATCGCCACGGTGCCGCGGCTGCTGCATTGGCCCGAGCCGCGGGTGCGGGCGCGCGTCCACGAGCTGCTGGAAATGCTGCGGCTCGACCCGCGCATTTACGCGGGAAAATATCCGCACCAGCTTTCCGGCGGCGAGCAGCAGCGCGTCGGGGTCGCCCGCGCGCTCGCGGCGGACCCCGAGCTGCTGCTGATGGACGAGCCGTTCGCCGCGGTCGATCCGGTGACGCGCGACGCGCTGCAGGCCGAGATCGCCCGCATCCACGAGGCCACCGGCAAGACCATTGTGTTCGTCACGCACGACATCGCCGAAGCGCTGCGCCTGGCGACGATGATCGCGGTGATGGACCGGGGCCGGGTGGTGCAGAGCGGCACGCCGCTCGACATCGTCGAGCGGCCGGCGAGCGATTTTGTGCGCGACTTCGTCGGCGTTCAGGGGCTGGGCCTCAAGCTGCTCGCGGTGCGGCGCGTGCGCGACCGGCTGCAGACCGGAGAGCAGGCCGACGGCGAGCCGATCGACGCCGGCGCGACGCTGGCCGAAGCGCTCGCGGCGATGGTGGCGCGGCGGGTGGGCCGGCTGGCGGTCGCTGAAGGCGACGGCCGCGTGGTCGGCGCCATCGCGCTCGGCGACCTCGTGCGATGAGGATCGCGCTCAAGACACCGGCGCTGTGGCTCGGCCTGCTGTTCGTGACGTTGCTCACCGGCATGCCGGGCCTGAGCCCGGTCTTCGGCTGGGCCTTTCCACGGGTGCGGCCGGCGGTGTTCGACCGCGCCGGGTTTGTCGAGCTGTTTCTGTCGCATCTCGGGCTCGTCGCCGCGGCGAGTACGGCCGCGGCGCTGGCCGGGGTCGCAGCGGCGGTGTTTGCCACCCGCCCGGCCGGGCGCGACTTTCGCACCATCGCCGCGCTGCTCGCCGCCGCCGGCCAGACCTTTCCGCCGGCCGCGGTGCTGGCGCTGGCGGTGCCGGCGCTGGGGTTCGGCGCGCGGCCGACCGTGGTCGCGTTGTTCGTTTACGGGCTGCTGCCGGTCGTCGAAAACGCGATCGCCGGTATCGAGGGGGTGCCCGAAGGCTTGCGCGAAGCGGCGCAGGGGATGGGCATGACGCCATGGCAGGTGCTGCGCCGGGTTGAGCTGCCGCTTGCGGCACCGGTCATCCTCGCCGGGGTGCGCGTGTCGGTGACGGTCGCCATCGGCACCGCGACGATCGGCTCGACCGTCGGCGCACTGACCCTCGGCACGCCGATTTTCGATGGGCTCGCCGGCAACAAATTGCCTTATGTGCTGCAAGGCGCGGTGCTGGTGGCGTTGTTTGCGGTCGTCACCGATCTGTTGTTCGCGGTGCTGGCGCGCCGGCTGCAGCCTGCCGACCGGCGATAAAGCGGTCGAGCGCCGCCTTTTGCTCGGGTGTCGCGGCGAGGCCAAGCTTGGAGCGGCGCCACAGGATGTCATCGGCCGTACGCGCCCATTCCTCGCGGATCAGCCACCCGACCTCCGGCTTGCCGAGCCCCGGCGCGAATTCGCCGCCGGTGGCCGCGGTGAAGTCGTCCGAAGGCAGCGGCGCCTGGTGTGTCCAGGGCGGCCCCATCCCAGGCAGGTGCCGGCGCAGCCGCGCCAGCGCCTGCTCCGCGAGCCGGCGATAAGTGGTAAGCTTGCCGCCAAACAGCGACAGCGCCGGCGGGCCTGCTTCGTCGACCTCGAACACATAGTCGCGGCTCGTCGCTGCGGCGGTTTTCGCACCGTCGTCATAGAGCGGCCGCAGCCCCGAGAACTGCCACACGACCTCGGCCGGTTCCGGCGCCCGCCGGAACCAGCGGCCGACAGCGCGGCACAGATAGGCGACCTCCTCGGCGCTCGGCCGGTCGGCCGGCGGCGCCCTGGCGGCCACCTCGGTGGTACCGATCAGCGTGTAGTCGCGCTCGAACGGGATCGTGAAGACGACGCGGCGGTCGTCGTTCTGCAGCAGGTAGGCGTGGTCGTGCGGGTAGAGCCGCGGCACGACGATGTGGCTGCCCTTAACGAGCCGCAGCCGTGCCGTTGCTGTCAGCCCGACGCGGCGCAGCACCTCGGGGACCCACGGCCCGGCGGCATTGACGAGTACGCGCGCCGCGACCTCGCGCGGCGTGCCGTCATCGCCGTGCAGCACGGCGCGCCAGGCGCCGCCGTCACGCCGCGCCGAGACCAGCGCGGTGCGGGTCAGGATTTCGGCGCCGCGATGCGCGGCGTCGCGCGCATTGGCGACGACGAGCCGGGCGTCGTCGACCACGCAGTCGGAATAGACAAAGCCGCTCTGCACCTCGTCGCGCAGCGGCGCCGCGAGCGGGCCGTCGCGCAAATCGACGGCGGCGGCCCCCGGCAGGGTCCGCGCACCGCCAAGCCGGTCGTAGAGGAACAGACCCAGCCGCAGCATCCAGCGCGGCCGCAGCCCCGGCCCGTGCGGCAGCACAAAGCGCATCGGCCGCACCAGATGCGGCGCGATACGCAGCAGCACCTCGCGCTCGGCCAGCGACTCGCGCACCAGACGCAACGCGCCGTGTTCGAGATAGCGCAGCCCGCCATGGATCATCTTGCTCGACGCCGACGATGTCGCGCTTGCGAGATCGCCCTGCTCGCACAGCAGCACCTTGAGGCCGCGTCCGGCGGCGTCGCGCGCGATGCCGGCGCCGTTGATGCCGCCGCCGACGATCAGCAGGTCGAAGACCTCGCTCATCGGCCCAGCATAATTCCGCTGCAACCCGCACGCGACCGCGCTGCGCCGTTGAACGACCCGCGCTTTGACCCCACCTTCCGCATCGATCTTGGACGGCAAGGAGGCAGGCGATGCGGTCGGCGGCACTGATGGCGGCGTTGGCATTTACTGGCGGGCTGGCGGTTGCGGCGGCGCCTGCGCGGGCCGACTTCGGCGCCATCGCCTACGATCAGGCGAGCGGCCGCTATGGGTTTAGCTGGAACGAGGGGACGCCACAGCGCGCCGGCGAGCTGGCAAAAAAGGATTGCGGCGGAGACAGTTGCCGCGTGATTCCCGTGGCGCCGCGGCTCTGCGGCGCGCTGGCGACGGCCGAGAAGAAGGAAAGCAACGCCTGGGGCGTCTCGATCCGCCCGGACAAGGGCGATGCCCAGGCCCGCGCCATCGCCGACTGCCAAAAGCACACCGAGGGCCAGTGCAAGGTGCGCGGCAGCGAGTGCAATCGGTAACCGTAAGGGAGAGGGTGCCGGGGCTTTGGCGGGAAGGCCGGATCAAAGTGCTTGGCCTGCTTATCCGCTCGTCGCATCACCGTCGTGCCAAAGCCACGGCACCCGCACCTTACATTAAACTTACAATGCGCGCACAGGTTTCTTATGCTTATGGATTAACATCATTTGATCGCAGGGAGTCGATACGACGGCGTAAAATCCGGTCACAATGCCATCAGCTTCTCGCGCAACGCCTTGTCGTCGCGCAGCTCGGCTGCCGGGCCGCCATGCCGCACCGCACCCTTTTCCAGAACATAGACGCGGTCGGCGAGCGACAGCGAAAATTCGACCCCCTGTTCGGCCAACAGGATCGTCAGCCCCTGGTCGCGCAGCTCGCCGATCTTGGCGCGCAACGTCTCGACGACCAGCGGCGCCAGTCCCTCCGACGGCTCG
>JAFAWI010000064.1 GCA_019241915.1 Alphaproteobacteria bacterium | reverse complement strand
CGGCAGCATGCGGTCGCACATCGCGCTCAGCGTCTTGAAGTAGGTCACCATCGGCTGGCGGATGTCGGGCAGCGCCGCGGGCCACTGATTGCAGCCGCGCAGCGGCACCTTGGCCGCCACTTCCGGATGGTCGGGGGCCCGGTCGTGGCTGATAAAAAAGCTCTCGTTCCGGTTCGGCCGGGTCGCCTTGTGCACGGTCGAGGCGCCCTGCACCGACGCGTTCATCGGCAGATAGCCGATGTTCCACTCGTTGAGGCGGAGCGCCAGCTTCTCGTCCATCGGCAGCGCGTGAAAACGGCGCGCGGCGGCGAAAGCGTCGTCGATGACCTGCTCGGGGACACCGTGGCCGGCGATGTAGAAGAAGCCAACATTCTCGCAGGCATGGCGCAGCTGCGGCACCAGCCGGTCGAGCGCGCCCGGTTCGCCGCGGAAGCAGGGGCCGTAATCGATGACCGGGATCAGCGAGGCCGCGGCATGGACGTCCTTGACCCCTTGCTCTTTGAACAGGTTCATCGTGCGCTCCCGCCAGTCGTGCCGCGACTATAACCCGGCCGACGAACCCGGTGCCAGCCGCACCGCCGGCACCGCCGCTGTCCGTCTGTCGCCGCGCTGCAAATAACAGGAGGCGGACCTCCTGTTATCCTCCTGTTATGGCGTTGACGCCCCTCCTGTTTCGTGTCGCGCGGCGCGATCGGGGAAGCCCCGGACCATCCGCTGCCGCCTCCCCCGGTGAGGGGATGTTCGCAAGGGCGGTTTGACGGCTTCCTGGTTTTGGGCCGCTTTGGATTTTGGCCACGGCGCGCCCTGGAACGACAATCGCGATCCTGGCACCGAATTTTGGCGATTTTGCGGTCGTTGCGGCGGTGGCGATTGGCGATCTTCCGCGCCCTCTTCGACCTCGCTTCAGACTCGTGAGTACCCGGTTCGGGTGGGGGCCGGATCAAGCGATTCGTCAATAACGTGAGGTTGCCCAGGCGACCGGCGGAACTGGCGGCGTGCGATGGGGCGGAAACTCCGCGCCGTGCGCGACAGCGCTGACACCGCGGCGGGCGTTGCCGGTTCCGGGAAAAGGCGGCGACCGCGATATCGCGGTCGTCAGGCGAGGATCAGGCGGCGATGAACAGTTGGAAGGCCTTCGATTTCTCGATCCGGGCGGCTTCCTTGGCCGCGCTGTAGTCGCGCAGTGCGGCGCGATCGGCCTCGGAAACCGCGGCATGCGTGGCCACCGCGCAGGCCGTCGGACAACGGGTGATGCCCTTCTTGCGCATAAACTCGGCGACCGCGGCGTCGTATTCGTTTTGGGACATGGGGGACTCTCCCTCGCACTTAACCCTAACGCTCGCGCACCAGATACAGCTTCAACCGTTAACAACGGGTTAGAGCAAAACCTCCGCTAAAATTTTCCGGTTCTTCAGCAGCGCGCGCGCGATATGGCGTTCTTGCCCGCAGCAACGCTATAGTTCGCCTCTTGGGCAAAGAGGGGCCGGCCTTGGCTCGATCGGACCTGGCGGTGCGGTTTTGGGGCGTCCGCGGCAGCATCGCCTGCCCCGGCCCCGATACCGCGCGCTACGGCGGCAACACCTCGTGCGTCGAAGTGCGGTGCGGCGAGCGGCTGTTGATCTTCGACGCCGGCACCGGATTGCGGCCGCTCGGCCACGCCTTGGTGAGCCGCGGCCGGCCGATCGACCTCGACCTGTTCTTCAGCCACACGCATTTCGATCATGTCGTCGGGCTGCCGTTTTTCGCTCCCTGCTACGACGCGCGCAGCCGCATGCGGTTTTGGGCCGGGCATCTGAAGCGCGGCGGCGGGATCGAGACCGTGCTGGGCAAGAGCATGGCGGCGCCGCTGTTCCCGATCCCGCTCAATATCTTCGCCGCGCAGATCGACTTTATCGATTTCGCCGCGGGCAGCTCGCCGATCGTGCCGCATCCGGGGCTGGTGCTGCATACGGCGCCGCTCAATCACCCGAACGGCGCCACCGGCTACCGCGTCGAATACCGCGGCAAGTCGGTCGCCTATGTGACCGATACCGAGCATTTCGCCGGGCGGCGCGACCCCAATGTGATGGCGCTGATCCAGAACGTCGACCTGATGATCTACGACAGCACGTACACCGACAACGAATACCTGGCGCACCGCAGCTGGGGCCATTCGACCTGGCAGGAGGGGGTGCGCCTTGCCAATGCGGCGCAGGCGGGCCGGCTGGTCATCTTTCACCATGACCCCGACCACAACGACGAGTTCATGGACAAGGTCGGCGCCGAGGCCGAGGCGCTGCGCCCCGGGACCGTCGTGGCGCGCGAAGGATTGGTGCTGAAGCCGTAATCCATGCAGGGCACGACAACGTGAGCGAGCGATGAAGCAGGGCGTGGTGCGCGTCGGCGAGCGGCCAAACCGGCCGGCGGCGGCGGAAAGTTTTACCGGCACGGTGTGGACCGACGTCGTGATGGTCGGTGAAAAGCCGTCGCGGATGCGGGCGACGATGTACCATTTCAACCCGGGCGGCCGCACCAACTGGCACAGCCACCCGGTCGGCCAGACGCTCTACTGCACCGCCGGGATCGGCCGCATCTGCTTCAAGGGATCGCCGCCGCAAATCCTCGAACCGGGCGACACGGTGACGATCCCGCCCGATACCTGGCACTGGCACGGCGCCGCGCCCGACCGGTTTTTCGCGCACCTGGCGATGATGGAGGTCGACGACGACGGCCGCGGCACCGCCTGGTTCGAGCCGGTGAGCGAAGCCGACTACGCCGCGCCGGCAGTAATGGATTAGCCGAGCCGGTCGAGGATGGCGCGGGCGAGCCGGCGGGCGCGCGCGTTGAGCGAGGGAAACGCGGTCTCGCTGGCGCTGCGCCCGAAATTCTGCGCCTGGCGGTAGCCGGGGCGCTCGATCAACTCGCCGTCGAGCGTCTCAAAACCGGCGGCGGCGATCGCGGCGCGGGCCTCCGCCGCCTCGGCCGCGGTCAGAATCCGGCACAGCGCGAACAACGGCCCGGCGCCGTCGTGCGGCATCGTCGCGATGCGGCGCGCCAAGGCCAGGGTCGGCACCAGATCGGCCCTTGAGGCGCCGGTCGGCAGCACAATGAGGTCGCATTGCGGCACCAGCTGCGCGGTGCGTTTTGGCGAGCCGGGCGCGCCGTCGAGCACGATGACGTCGTAGCCGCGGTTCTGTTTGAGCGATTTCGCGACGTCCTTGGTCGGTTCGGCCTCGACCGGCGGTTCGAGATCGCGCTGCAGCCGCTCGCGCACCCAATCGACCGAGCTCATCTGCTTGACGTCAAAATCGAGAATCTTGGCCTGCTCGCCCTGCATTGCCGCTTCGCGCGCGATCAGCTGGCACAGCGTCGATTTGCCGACGCCGCCTTTTTGCGACACCACCCCGATGACTTTGCGCCGCGCCATGGCGGCCGCGATACTAGCGGTCGAGGCCGCGCTGTGCGAGGAGCGCGGAAATATCCGGGTCGCGGCCGCGGAACGCGCGGTAGAGCACCATCGGGTCCTGCGTGTCGCCGGCGCTGAACACGGTCTTGAGCCTTGCCGCCAGCGCCGGGTCGAAGACATCGCCGGCGTCGCCGAACGCGGCGAAGCCGTCGGCGTCAAGCACCTCGGCCCACATATAGGCATAGTAACCGGCGGCATAGCCGGCGCCGTCGAACAGGTGCTGAAAATGCGGTGGCCGGTGGCGCAGACCGATCTCGGCCGGCATCCCCTCGCGGGTGACGAAATCGCGCTCGAACGCGGCGATGTCGGGCGGCGGTTCGGGCCGGGCGTGCAGATCGAGGTCGAGCAGCGCGCAGGCGGCGTATTCGACCGTGGCGAAGCCCTGATTGAAATTGCGCGCGGCGAGCAGCTTGCCGAGCAGCGCCTCGGGCAGCGGCTCGCCGGTCTGGTAGTGGCGCGCAAAGCGGCGCAACACCTCCGGCGCCTGCACCCAATGCTCCATGATCTGCGACGGGAACTCGACAAAATCGCGCAGCACCGCGGTGCCCGATTGCGAGCGATAGCGCACGCGCGACAGCAGTCCGTGCAGCCCGTGGCCGAATTCGTGAAACAAGGTGCGCGCGTCGTCAAACGACAGCAGCGTCGGGTCGCCCTTGGCGAAATTGTTGTTGTTGACGACGATCGGCAGCACCTCGCCGTCGAGCGCTTCCTGGTCGCGGTAGCTTGACATCCAGGCGCCGGATCGCTTGCCGGGGCGGGCGAAATTGTCGTGCAGAAAGAGGCCGATCGCTTTGCCGTCGGCGCCGCGCACCTCGTAGACGCGGACATCGGGGTGATAGACCGGACAATCGTCGCGCGGCACGAATGCGAGGCCGAACAGCCGGCCGGCGGTGTCGAACAGCGCCGCCACCATGTTGTCGAGCACGAAATACGGCTTTACCCCGCTTTCGTCGAAATCGTATTTCGCGGCGCGCACCTTCTCGGCGTAGTAGCGCCAGTCCCACGGCGCGAGCGGCGCGTTGAGGCCGTCATCATTGGCCGCGGCCGCGAGCTCGTCGCGTTCGGCCGCGGCCTTGCGCTTGGCCGGCGCCCAGACTTGCCGCAACAGATGCCTCGCGTCGTCCGGTGTCTTCGCCATCGTGTCGTCGAGCCTGTACGTGGCATAGGTGTCATAGCCGAGGAGGCGCGCCTGCTCCTGGCGCAGCGCCAGCAACTCGCCGATCAGCGGCCGGTTGTCGTGCGCGCCCCGGTGCTCGCCGCGGACCGTCCAGGCCCGGTGGGCGGCCTCACGCAGGTCGCGGCGTGCCGAAAACGTCAAGAACGGCTCGACCGAGGAGCGCGCCAAGGTGATCGCGTATTTGCCGGTAAGACCGCGCTCGTCGGCGGCGGCCGCGGCGGCGTCGCGCGCGAAGCCGGGCAGCCCGGCAAGATCGCTTTCGTCGAGCACGAGACGCCATTCGTCCTCATCGTGCAGCACGTTCTGGCCGAACTGCGTGTGCAGCGCGGCCATGCGCGCGACGACCTCCGCCATGCGCGCTTTCTCTGCGGGGCCGAGCAGCGCGCCGGCCCGGACAAACCGGCTGTGGTGGCGCTCCAGCAGGCGCAGCTGGTCGGACGCGAGGCCGAGCGCTTCGCGCTTTTGGTAGAGCGCGTCGATGCGCGCAAACAGGTCGGGGTCAAGCGCGATCTTGCTGCGGTGGGCCGCAAGCCTTGGCGCGTAATCGCGCGCGAGCGCATCGATCTCGGGATTGGTGGCGCTCGAATTGAGGTTGTGGAACAGGTCGTCGACCGCGGCGAGCAGCCGGCCGCTTCGCTCCAACGCCTCGACCGTATTGACGTAGCTCGGCGGTTCGGGCGAGTGCGCGATGACCGCGATCTCGGCCTCCTCCTCGGCCATGCCGCGGTCGAACGCCGGCGGAAAGTGTTCGGGCCGGATGCGGTCGAACGGGGGCAGGCCAAACGGCGTGCGCCATTCCTCGAACAGCGGGTTGTCGCTCATGGTGTGTATATAGCGGCTGCACGGCGCGCCGGCACCCTCTGACGCCAAGCGACCCGTCGTCGCGGTGAAGGCCGGGACGGCGGAGAGGCTGCGTTGGCGTTTGCTGTCTACGCGCTGAGAATTTGGCCGAGGTTGCCCTTCGCGGGCGGCATGCCCGGGAAGATTTTGGCGAGCGCCTTGTCGTCGAGGCGCAAGTGGCGTTCGAGGATCGCGCCGAGGGGGTGGCGGAAATCGGTGGTGACGGCGAGGTCGCGGCCCTCGTAGAGCTGACCGGTGGCGAGGCCGGGCCAGTCGCCGTAGACCTTGCCGCCGTTGACCCGGCCGCCGGCAAGCCAGATGACGTTGCCGTGGCCGTGGTCGGTGCCGGTGTTGCCGTTTTCGCGCACGGTGCGGCCGAATTCCGAAATCACCACGACGATCGTGTCGTTCCAGGTCGGGCCGAGCGCCTTGGCGAAGGTCGCGAGGCCCTCGCCGAGCGGCTTCAGCCGGCCGGCGAGCTGCCCGGTGTGGTTGCCCTGGTTCACATGCGTGTCCCAGCCGCCAAGGCTGGCGAAGGCGAGCCGGATATGCGGGTCCTGCACCAAGAGCTGTGCGAGGCGGCCGGCGATGCCGGCAAATGCGTCGGCCGGCGGCGCGCCGTTGTCGGCCATCTGCTGCTCGGCCGACATGTCGGCGACCAGCTGGGTGCGCGCCTGGCGGCCCTGGCGATAAGCGTCGGCCTGCTTGCCGGCGCCAGCATAGAGCTTGTCGAAGGCGCTGGCGATTTCCGGCTTGTCGATCGCCATCGGCTGCGCGGCGCGCGGCCCGAGCGGCAGGTTGGCCACCGCCACCGGTCCCTTGAGGATGAACGGCAGGGTCGGGCCGACCGACAGCGCGTCGGTCGGGCTGCGCGGACCGGGCATGGCCGCGAGCGTGCGGTTGAGCCAGCCGTCGGGGGTGGTGGCGCGGCCGGGGGTGCCGTTTTCGATAAATTGCTGCGCGTCGAAATGCGAGCGGCTCGGGTCGGGCGAGCCGGCGGCATGGATAAAGGCGAGCTGCCTGTCGGTCCACAACGGCGTCAGCGCGGCGAGCGCCGGGTGCAGCCCGAAATGCCCGTCGAGCGCGAGCGCGCCATTGTCGGCGCCCGGCTTTTGGATCGCGATCGTCGGCCGGCCGTCGTAATAGGCCGCCTCGCCGTAAGGCACGACGACGTTGAGCCCGTCGACCGCGCCGCGCAGCATGACGACGACGAGGCGCTTTGGCGCCGCCTCGGCTCCCGCCACGCGGATCGATCCCAGTGCCGTCGCCATCGCCGCGCCACCCGCCAGTCCGAGAAGTTCGCGTCTGCGCATCGTGCACCTACCTTCGCATAAAATCGGGGCTGCCGAGGATCAGCGCGGCCTGAAGCCATTGCGGCGCGCCGGCAACGGTATCGCGCGTCCGCTGGCTGAGCAGCGGCGCCAGCAGGTCATGCAGCGCCACGGGGTCGATCGGCCGCGGTTTCAGGTGCGCCGCCGGGTTGCGCTCGGCGACGAGGCGCGTCCCGCCCGTCGAACCGCCGCCCATTGAGCCGGCCATCGCGGCGCCGGCCATTGTCCGATCGGCCCAGGGGTTGCTGCCGCGCGGCGCGTCGAGCAGGTAGGCGCCGCTCGCCAGCAGCGAAGCGAAATCGATCTTGAGGGTGGTGGCGTCGGGACTCAGCCACTCCGCCTCGGTGTTCTTGTAGCCGTCCGGCGTCTGGCACAGGTAAAGCTGTTGGCCGAGCCGCGCCATGGTGCCGAGCAGCGGCTCGGGGTTGTTGACCTCGACGCCGCCGGCGCGCGCCGCCGACAGCACGAATTGGTACGGCGTCTTATATTTCTGTCCGACGCTGTCGCGGAATTCGCGGCTGGCGAGCAGCGCCGCCATCACCGCCTTGATGTCGCCGTCGGTCTCGGAGAAGCGCGCCGCCAGCCGGTCGACCAGTGCCGGCGGCGGGCTGTCGGCGACAAAATACTGCGCCAGTTCGAACACGATGTGGCGCGCGGTGGCCGGGCTCGACGCTAGGATGTCGAGCGCGGCGACGCCCTCCTCCTCTCCGCCGCCCTTGATCGGGCGGCCGAGAAACAGCTTGTCGGACCCGTCATGCCGGGTCGGGTCAAAGCCTTCGGCCGAGCCGGCGCCGGCATCCATGTGCGCATAGTCGAAGCCCCAGCCGGTGAGGATACGCGCCAGGGTGACGACGTCGTCCTGGGTGTAGCCGCCGTCGACGCCGAGCGTATGCAGCTCCAGCAGCTCGCGCGCGTAGTTCTCGTTGAGACCGGCAAACTCGCCTTTGGCATTGGGGCTGCCCGGCGCGGTGCTGGTCTGGTTGTCGAGGTAGTAGACCATCGCCGGGTGGCGTGCGGTCGCCAACAGCAGATCGCGGAACTTGCCGAGCACGTGCGGCCCGATCGCCTCGGCCTCGTAATTGCCGATCCACAGCAGGTCGAAGCCCTTGTAGGCGTAGATGTTGAACCGGTTGAACCAGAAATCGACCATCACCTCCTGCAGCTGGCGCGGGCTGTAGAGCGCGCGGAAGACGCGCGCGGCCGAGGCCTGTTCGAGGATGACGTTGGCGTCCTCGATGCGCGCATCGACCTGCCGCTGCGTCGGCGGCACCCCGCCATTGGCCTCGGCGGTGAGCGGCCCGTAGCGCTTGTAGAGCTCGGCGCTGTCGAGGGTCAGCCGGTCGAGCGGCGCGAGGCGCCGGGTCAGCGCCGGCGGCTCGGCGATCGATGCCGGGTCGAGCTGCTCGGCGATATAGCGCTCGATCCCGACCCGACGGAGATAATCGGCTTCAGCGCGGGTGGCGCCAAAGGCGATGCGGTCGAGCACGTGCAGAACCTGCCGGTCGGCGTCCGGATCGGCCGTCGCGGGGTGCGCTGCGGTCAGGCTCGCAACGCAGCAGGCGGCGGCGATGGTCGATGAGCGGACAGCCATGATGAGCCGCGATATGGCCCCGCCGAGCCGCGTTGTCAGCCGCACATCCGCTACCGCCGCATGAAATCCGGGCTGCCGAGGACCAGCGCCGCCTTGAGGCTGGGCTCGGCCTGGGCGACCGTCGCCCGCGTGTTATCGCTGAGCGTCGAGCCGAGCAGCGCCATCAGCGGCGCCGGGTCGAGCGGCTGCGGTTTCGCCGGCGGCTGGTCGGCGACGAGCTGCGGTTGCGGCGGCGGCGTCTCTCCGGCCGCCTGGTCGGGGGGCGGCGGCGCCTTGAGCGGCAGCGTGCCGCGCCCGAAGCCGGTGGCAAAGCCGATGCGCAGCGTCGTCGCGTCGGGGCTGAGCCAGGAATCCTCGGTGTTCTTGTAGCCGTCCGGGGTCTGGCAATAGTAGAGCGGCATGCCGAGCCGGGCCATTGTGTTGAGCAGCGGGCGCGGATTGTTGACCTCCGCGCCGGCAGCGCGCGCCGCCGACAGCACGTACTGATACGGCGTCTTGTACTTCTGGCCGGCGCTGTCGCGGAAGTCGCGGCTGGTCAGCAGCGTCTTCATCACCGCCGCAATGTCGCCATCGGTCTCGCGGAAGCGCTGCGCGAGCCGGTCGACCAGCGCCGGCGCGGGCTTGTCGGCGACAAAATACTGCGCCAGCTCAATCGCGATGTGGTGCGCGGTCGCCGGGCTTGAGGCGAGCATGCCGATCGCCTCGATACCCTCGCTTTCGCCGGTCGGCTGGATGGTGCGGCCAAGAAAGGTTTTTTCCGCGGTGTCGTGCCGCGTCGCCTCGAAGGCAAAGACCGGCACGTTGCCGTCGCGCAGCGCGCGCCGATCGAAACCCCAGCCGGTCAGGATGCGCGCCAGGCTTTCGACATCGGCCTGCGTATAGCCGCCATCGACGCCGAGCGTGTGCAGCTCCATGATCTCGCGAGCGTAGTTTTCGTTGAGCCCGGTGAGGTTGCCGCGGACGCCGGGGCTGCCGGGCGCGGTGTTGAGCTGATTGTCGAGGTAGAACAGCATCGCCGGGTGGCGCGCGGTCGCCAGCAGCAAATCCCGAAAATGGCCGAGCGCGTGGGGGCGGATCGCGGTCGCCTCGAAATTGCCGACCCAGAGATGGTCGAGCCCTTTCCCGGCGAAGACGTTGAAGTGGTTATACCAGAAATCGACCATCGCCTCCTGCAGCTGGCGCCGGCTGTAGAGCGCGCGCCAGAGCCGCCCCTCCTGCGCCTCGCGGACGATCACCTGGGCGCGCTGGCGCCGCGCCTTGGCCTCCTCGGGCGTCGGTTTCGCGCCGCCGTTCATGACCGGCAGGATCGGGCCGTATTGCGCGAAAAGCTGCGCCGGATCGAGCTTCAGCGTGTCGAGCGTCGCGAGCCGCGCCGTCAGTTCAGGCGGCTCGGCGATGCTCTCGGGGTGCAATTGCTCGTCGATGTAGCGGTCGATGCCGACCTGTTTCACATGCGCGACATCGGCCGCGCTCGGGCCGAAGCCGATGCGGTTGAGCAGATGCAGGACTTGCCTGTCCGAGGGAGCATCGGCGCGCACCGCAGCGGGCGCCGCGAGCGCCAACCCCAGCAAGACGACGAGCAGCTTAAAGCGTCGAGTCGGCATAACCACCTGCCATAGGCCGCGGCGGTTAACATTCTATAGCGATTCGCCGGGCGCCATCCCCGGCTTCGGCCCGCACGGCTGCCGCCGCGGCAGGGATCAGGCGGACGGCAACCCAAGCAGGCGCCGGGCAAGCAGCAAATGCGGCTTGTCGATCATCTTGCCGTCGAGCGCGAGCGTGCCGGCGTCCGGGTTGGCGGCAAAGGCCGTGACGACGCGCTCGGCCCAGTCGCGCTCGGCGGCGCTGGTCGAGAACGCGTCGTTGATCGCCGCCAATTGCGCAGGATGGATCGCCAT
>JAFAWI010000569.1 GCA_019241915.1 Alphaproteobacteria bacterium | reverse complement strand
TATAGTTCATAGTCCTATGGTTTGTCAAAACTCCTGTCTTTTGGCGGGATCGCAGGGAGGACCCGGCCCCCGCCACGATATCCGCCAAGGACTTCGATTCGAAGTCAGCGCCGCCACCTAGCTGTGGAAGCTATGAAGGTTGTTCATCCGGGGTAGGACTGGAAAGCTGTGGTTGCGACACCTCGCCAACGGCAGCCCGAAGGTCCCCGGATGAACATCCATAAGAATGCGCGTCTGACGCCGCAGGGTCGACTCCTGATGGTTTTGCGGATCGAGGAAGCGGGCTGGAGAGTAGCCCAGGCGGCCTCGGCGGGCGGTCTTTCCGAGCGCCGCTGCCGGGAATGGCTGAAGCGGTATCGGGCGGGCGGCGAGATCGCCCTGCAAGACCGCAGCTCGACGCCCGCCCGATACCGCGCCTCGGGGCCAAGTGAGCGCGACCGGGAGATCGCGCGGCTGCGGCGGCAGCGTTTGACCGGCGACCGAATCGCGCGGCAGCTCGGCCTGCCGCGCTCGACGGTCGGTGCGGTGCTGCGCCGACTGGGTATCGGCCGCCTCAAGGCGCTCGATCCGCCGGCGCCGGTGGTGCGCTACGAACGCCAGCGGCCGGGCGAACTCTTGCACCTCGACACCAAGAAGCTCGGCCGGATCGACGGCATCGGCCATCGCATCACCGGCTACCGCGCGGGCGTCCATCGCAAGCGCGGCATCGGCTGGGAGGCACTGCATGTCGCGATCGACGACGCCTCGCGCCTGGCTTACACCGAGCTGTTGCCCGACGAGACCAAACTCAGCGCCATCGCCTTCCTCGACCGCGCGCTCCTCTGGTTCGCCCGGCTCGGCGTTGCCGTCGAGCGCGTCATGACCGACAACGGCTCCGCCTATCGCAGCCACGACTTCCGGCAACGCCTTGCAGGGGCCGGTATCCGGCATATCCGCACCCGCCCCTACACGCCAAAAACCAACGGCAAGGCCGAGCGCTTCATCCAGACATCGCTGCGCGAATGGGCCTATGCCCGGGCCTACCAATCCTCCGCCGAGCGCGGCCAAGCCATGCAACCCTGGATCACCAACTACAATCACGCCCGACCGCACTCAGCCCTCGGCGGCCGAACACCCCTCGCCAGGCTGAACAACGTTCTTGGCTTCAACAACTAGCGCTGCCGACAGGTTTGTCCTTTGTCCTCAACCCCGCGGCGGAGGCAGGACCGGAGGAGGCACCACCGGGATCGGCTGGGCGCTGGGGACGATGCACCGGCCGGCGTAGAGAATGTCGCCGCCATTGCTGAACTGCGGACCGGCCTCGGTCGGTGGGCCGGGCATGAAGCGCCGGGTGTCCACCACATAGCCGCTCGGGCACATCGCATGCGCCTTTAGCGCATCGACCAGCCAAGCCCGACGTATGTCCTCGGCCTCGCCATCATCGTTTTCGGTCATGACGGTGCTGGTGCGCGCGCTGTACTGGAAAGCGTTGGGCCCGATTGCGGTAAAGCCCTCTTGGCGGTCGCTGCCGACGCAGCCGGCCAGCGGGATCAGCCAAAGAACGACGAAGACGCGCATGGCGATCTCCAGGAGAATGCGATCTACCTGTAATCTCCGATTGCGCGCGCCAGAGCAAGCCGCTGATAGCCTCCTCCAGAATCCGCGGCTATAAGCGCGCGGCAACAGGTTTGGATATTTCATGCCGGCACGAAAAAGCGCCGCCGCCGTCGCGCTGGCCGCCGCCACAATGCTCGCGCTGACGCCGGCCGCGCTTGGCGAGGATGCATCGAGTGCCGGGGCTGATTCGGCGGCCGGCCGCACGACGGCGACGACCGACCGGCCGGCGCGCGTCGAAACACGCCACACCATTCAGCTCCCGCAGCACAGCCTCGACTACCGGGCAATCGCCGAGATGCTGCGTTTGCACGATGCCAAAGGCAATGACGCGGCCTCGATGTTCACGGTCTCTTATCTCGCCGAGCCGAAGCCTGGCGAAGCAAGGCCCGTCGCATTCTTTTTCAACGGCGGCCCCGGTGCGGCTTCGGTATTTTTGCATCTCGGGGCGGTCGGACCGCGCGTCGTGCAGAATACGCCGACCGGTGCGGTGCCGGACCCGCCGGTGCGGCTTGTCGACAACCCGTCGACCTGGCTCGATTTCACCGACCTCGTCTTTGTCGATCCGGTCGGCACCGGCTTCAGCCGCGGCGAGGGGAAGGACGACAATCCGGGCAAGCAGTTCTGGAATGTCCACGGCGACATCGAGTCGCTCGATGCGACGGTTCGGCTGTGGCTCACCCGGCATCAACGGTGGGCGAGCCCGGTGTATCTCGTCGGCGAGAGCTATGGCGGGTTTCGCGTCGGCGCAATGGCGAAAAGCCTGGCGCGCGACGAAGGCATTGTACCCAGCGGCGTGGTGATGATCTCGCCGGCGCTCGACACGGCGCTGCTGAACCCGGATGCCGCCTCGCTGGTTGCTGCCTCGATTGACCTGCCGACCTTCGCGGCCTCCGCCGCTGAATTCTCCGGGGCCAAGGATTTTGATGCGCGTCCGGTCGAGCGGTTCGCGTTGTCCGACTACCTCGTCGGCCTCGCGGGCATCAAGGGAGTCCCGTCGCCGGGCGACCCGTTCATCGCCAAGGTCGCGGCGACGATCGGATTGCCGGAGGAGGTCGTGCGCCGCGAGCGCGGCTGGGTCGGCAAGGATGTTTTCGCGCACGAACTGCGGCGTCCGCAGAAGGAGGTGCTGAGCCTCTATGACGCCACCGTGACGCGGCCCGCGCCGGGCAATCCGTGGGACCACGCCGCCGGCGACCCGGTGCTTGACGGCGCCGTCGCCGCGTTTACGCAAGCGTTCAACATCTACGCCCCCGCGGAGCTCAGCTATCGCACCGAGCTGCCCTATCGGGTGCTGCCGTCGAACGTGAACCATCAGTGGAGCTTTGACGGGGCCCGCGAGGGGCAAGACGGATTGGGCATGGCGCTATCGGGGCTGCAGACCGCGCTGCTTGAGCATCCGACAACCAAAGTCTTGATTGTCAGCGGCCGCTACGATTTGGTGACACCCTATCTTGGAGCGCGCTGGCTCATCGATCAGTTATCGATCCCGGCCGAGACGCGCGATGCGATCCAGCTCAAGGTCTACCCCGGCGGGCACATGATGTACTTGCTGCCGTTCGCGCGGGATGCGCTTGGCGCCGACGCCAAGGCGATGTTCGAGGGGGCCCTCAGCCGCTAACGACGGCGACCCGGGCGAATATCGATAGCTTCGATCTTCGCCTCCAATTGCGCGAGCAGGGCATCGGCCGCCGCCGGATTGCCTTCGAGACACCGCAAGGTCAGCGCCGCGGCTTCGAGCGTTGACAACGCTTCTCGCCGCGGCTCGCGCCGCACCCGTCCGAGCCGGGCGGGGCGCGCCGGGTCGAGCACGATGCGGTGCAGCTTCAGCAGCCACGGATTGCGCCACCACAGCGTTTTCGCCTGGCTCCAAGTGCCGTCGAGCAAGACGATGCCGTGCAAGCCGGCAAGGATCGGCTCCGACTCGGCAACGGGTTCGCCGTGGCGACCGAGCAACGTCAGCTCCGGGCGCGGGCCGGCTATCTCGGCGCGGGCCGCGCCGAGATGCAGCACCGCCCAGCGCCGCGGCTCCGCGGGCGCGCCAAGCGCGCGCGGCAGCCCCGGCCACGACAAACCGACCGCAATCTTTGCGCGGCGCAGCGTCGCGCCGAGCAGCGGCGCGGTCGACAATGCCTCGCGCCGCTCCTGCGGGTGCTGCAGCACCAGCACAAAGACCCGGTTGTCGACCGCGTCGCTCATCGGCTGAACTATACCTGCGCAGGCCGGTGGGGATATCTTCGCCGCAACAATGACCTCCGGCACGCGACAGCTCCTGATCTCGCTGATCGTCGCCTGCGCGATGTTCATGCAGAACATGGATTCGACCGTGATTGCGACGGCGCTGCCGGTGATCGCGCGGTCGCTCGACGAAAGCCCGCTGCGCCTTAACGTGGCGATCACCTGCTACCTGCTGAGCCTGGCCGTTTTCGTGCCGATCAGCGGGTGGACCGCCGACCGGCTTGGCGCGCGCCGTGTGTTCAGCGCCGCGATCGTCGTGTTCACGCTCGGCAGCATCGGCTGCGGGCTGTCGAATTCGCTGTCGACGCTGGTGGTCTCACGAATCGTGCAGGGCATGGGCGGCGCGATGATGGTGCCGGTCGGCCGATTGGTGCTGTTGAAAACGGTTCCGCGCACGGAGCTGGTGCGGGCGATGTCGTATGTCAGCCTGCCGGCGATGCTGGGGCCGGTGACCGGACCGCCGCTCGGCGGGTTTATTGCGACCTACGGCTCGTGGCGGTGGATCTTTTTTATCAACATCCCCATCGGTCTTATCGGTCTGCTGCTCATCAATCTGTTTATCGAGGATTTCCGCGAGAGCGGCCGGCGGCCGTTTGACCTGCCGGGCTTTGTGCTGACCGGGTTGGGACTGGCTAGCCTCGCCTTCGGGTTTGAGACTATCGGCCGCGGCGCGGTGCCGGCGACGCTGAGCGTGGGGTTGCTGGCCGCCGGGCTGATCCTTACGCTGCTGTACGTGCGCCACGCGAAGCGCAGCGAATTTCCGGTGATCGACCTGTCGCTGATGCGCATTCCGACCTATGCCGCGGCGACGATCGGCGGGTTTTTGTTCCGCGTCGGGATGGGCGCGCTGCCGTTCCTGCTGCCGCTGATGCTGCAGGTCGGGTTCGGCCTCTCGCCATTCGATTCCGGGCTGCTGACTTTCGCCAGCGCCGCCGGGGCGATGACGATGAAGATCGGCGTCAACACGATCATCCGCACGTTCGGTTTTCGTGCGGTGATGTGCGGCAATGCGGTAATCAGCGCCGGGTTTCTGTTTTCCTACGCGTTTTTTCAGCCGTCGACGCCGCATCTCGTGATCTTTGCCGCGCTGCTTGCGGGCGGCTTTTTTCGCTCGCTGCAGATGACGAGCATCAATTCGCTGTCCTATGCCGATGTGCCGGGACCGATGCTGAGCCGCGCCACCAGCCTCACGAGCATGTGCCAGCAATTGTCGCAGGCGGTCGGTGTCGGCACCGGTGCATTGCTGCTGTTCGTGTTTATTGCATGGCAGGGCGAGGCGCACCCGACGCCGCTCGATTTCTCGCTCGCCTTCGCCGCGGTCGGCTGTATCGGCATGCTGTCGGTGCCGTTCTTCCTCAAGATGTCGCCCGACGCCGGCGCCGCGGTCAGCGGCCGCAGCAAGCTCGTCCGGCCGTGAGCGCAGCGCCGTGAGGCTGCTTGCCTGGAACATCCGGCAGGGCGGCGGGACGCGGCTGCCGGCGATCGTCGCGGCGCTGGCGCGGCACGAGGCGGATGTGTTGGTGCTGTCGGAATACCGCGGCGGCGACGCGGCGCTGCGCCTGCGCGAGGCGCTCGAACGGCTCGGCTACCCACATGCCACGGCGCTGCGTCCGCCGCCCGGCAAGAGCGGCGTGCTGGTCGCGGCGCGGCGCAAGTTCAGGGCGCATGCCGCCCTGAGCGAGACGCTGCCGGAACCCTATCGCCTGATCGAGGTCGAGTTCGGCGGTTTCGCATTGTGCGGTGTCTATATGCCGAACCTGTTGGCCAAGGTGCCGTATTGGGAGGCGCTGATCGCCGCGCTGGCGCCGCGCGCTGCCGACAAAGTACTGGCGGTCGGCGATTTCAACACCTGCCGCGCCTATGTGGACGAGCCCGGGGCGATCGACCGCTGCGCACACTTCATGGACAAGGTCGCCGATATAGGCTTTTGCGACCTGTGGCGTCACCGTTACCCGGAGGGCCGCGAGTTCTCGTGGTACAGCCATCGCGGGAACGGCTTTCGCATCGACCATGCGTTTCTGTCGCCGGCTCTGGCGCGCCGCGCCGCCGCGGTCCGCTACTCGCACGACGAGCGGCTCTGCGGCCTGTCGGACCACTCGCCGCTGATCCTCGATTTGCGCTGACGGGGCTTGTAGGGTGGGGAAAGCTCAGCGCCTTCCGCCATCGGAGCACTAAAACCTGGCGGGTAGCGCCAGCTATCCGCCCTGCGATTGGCGACCGCTAACCTTCGCGCGGCTTGTTCAGCACCTCGGGCGGAATGTCTTTGCGCCAGTCGCGTCCGGTGTCCCAACCCCAGGAGCGGATCGCGTCGCGCCGCTTGATCATCTTATCGATATCGGCGTCGATCTGGGCGATCGGCCGGTCGCCGTTCGCCTTCTCGAGGTAGAGCTGATAGAGCTTGTCCCAGATCACCGTGAGCTCCTGGTTCTGCTCCTCGGTGAAGGGCGGAAAAAAAGGTGCGGCCTCGGCCATGCCGGCTCCGTCCGTGGGTGGCGACGTTCTCGTCACCCTAGCCAGGACTGGTTAGCACCGTATTAAGGCAACGCGCTATTCGCCGTCGGCGGCGATAGTTTCGCGTATGCCGCCGAGCTGGCGCCGGATCAGCCGTGCATAGAGGCCGTTGCGGACGACAAGCTCGGCATGCGTTCCGGTCTCGACCAGACGGCCGCCATCGAGCACGACCAGCAGGTCGGCGTTGCGCACCGTCGAGAGCCGGTGCGCGATGACAATCGTGGTGCGCTCGCGCATCAGTGCGTCGAGCGCGCTGCGCACCTGCGCCTCGCTGACCGCGTCGAGATGCGAGGTTGCCTCGTCGAGCACCAGGGTCGGCGCGTTCTTGAGAAAGGCTCGAGCGATGGCAACGCGCTGACGCTGGCCGCCCGACAGCTGAACGCCGCGTTCGCCGACCCGGGTATCGAGCCCCTCGGGCAGCGACATCACGAAGTCCGACAGCGCCGCCTGGTCGAGCGCCCGGTAGATTGCCTTGTCGTCGGCGCCCGGCCGCGCCAGCGCGACATTGGCGCGCAGGCTATCGTTGAACAGGTAGGTGTCCTGCGACACCAGCGACACGCGCCGCCGCAAATGGTCGAGGTCGAACTCCCTCAGGTCGACGCCGTCGATGGCGATGCGGCCCTCGCTCGGATCCCAGAAGCGCAGCAGCAGGTTGGCCAGCGTCGTCTTTCCCGCGCCGGACGGGCCGACGATCGCCACCGTTGAACCCGCCGAAATGTCGAGCGCCACGCCGTCGAGCGCCGGTCGCCGCGCGCCCGGGTAGCAGAAGCCAACGCCGTCGAAGCGGAGCGCCGAGCCGCCGATCGG
>JAFAWI010000466.1 GCA_019241915.1 Alphaproteobacteria bacterium | reverse complement strand
ACGATCTGCTGAAGGCGCTCGCCGGCGATGTGCTGCCGCGGCTCGATGCGCTGTCGCTGCGCGTCGAGCAGATCGCCGCGGTGCCGCTGCCGCCGCTGACGATGGCGGGGCCTGTCGCCGGCATCGCCAAGCGCGACGACGGGTTCTTGGCGGGCGCGGCGCCCGACGATGTTGTCACCGCGCTCGCCCGCATGAGCGATGAGGAGCGCACGCTGACGCTTATCAAGGCGGCGCATCGAAACCCGATCCGGCCGTTTCGCTGAAACCGCCGCCGACCGCGAAATGGCGAGTGAAGCCGACTGACGAACCGGCCGATCGCTCGCCGGATCCCGGAGCACAGGTTCTATTCGATAAGCCCGCCTCTCGGCGGGTTTTTTGTTTCCAGAGCGGAGTAACCCGATGAACCCGACACAAGACACGCTCGATCTGGTCAAGGGCGCGCTGCGCTCGCCGAGTGACGAGATCGCCAAGACCATCTCGACCGGCACCGGCTTGGTCGCGTTCGACCTGCAGGCGCCGGCGAAGAACCTGTTTCCGTTTGTCACGCCGCTGCGCAATGCGATCCCGCGTGTCGGCGGCGGCACCGGCACCGCGACCAACTGGCGGCAGGTGACCGCGTTGATCGGGTCGGGCTTTGACGCGATGGGCTGGGTTCCGGAGGGCCAGCGCTCGGGGCAGATGTCGTACGCGACCGCCTCGAAATCCGCGGGTTTCGTGACGATCGGCGAAGAAGACGCGGCGACTTACGAGGCGATCAACGCCGGCCGCGACTTCGAGGACATCCAGGCGCGGATGACGTTCCGCCTGCTGCAGAAGATGATGCTGAAGGAGGAGATGGCGATCCTCGGCGGCAATGCTTCGCTGCCCCTCGGCACCCCGGCGACGCCGGTGCTGTCGGCTTCGGGCAGCGGCGCGAGCCTGCCGGCGGCGACCTATTCGGTGATCGTCGTCGCGCTGACGCTCGAAGGCTACCAGAATTCGAACCTCGCCGCCGGGGTCGCAACGACGAAATCGGTGACCGGCGCCGACGGCAAGAGTTTCACGCTGTCCGGCGGCTCGTCGAACAAGAGCAGCAACGCGACGCAGGCGGTAACTCTCGGCCAGACGCTGTTTGCCGGCGTCAGCCCAACGCAGGGCGCGGTCGCCTATGCCTGGTATGTCGGCGCCGCCGGCGCGGAAACGCTGCAGGCAATCAGCACGATCAACAGCGCCGCCTTCGCCGCGCCGCTCGCCACCGGGATGCAGGCGGCGACCGCGATCACCGCCGACAACTCCGCCAACCCCAACCTCGCCTATGACGGCCTCCTGACCACGGCGTTCAAGTCGGCCTCGAATGCCTACCTCGCGACGATGGCGACGGGCACTGCGGGCACCGGGACGCCGCTGACCTCATCGGGGCGCGGTTCGGTGGTCGAGATCGACACGATGTTCCAGACGATGTGGAACAACTATCAGCTGTCGCCGACCGTGCTCTACGTCAATGTCCAGGAGCTGAAGAACATCACCGCCAAGGTGCTGTCGAACGCGTCGGGGCCGCTGCTGCACTACGATGTCAGCGGCGAGGGCAATCCGTATGACCTGGCCGCAGCGGGTGCGGTGTCGTTCTACTTCAATCCGTTTGCGCTCAACGGCGGTCTGCGTATCCCAATCCGCATTCAGCCACAGGTGCCGCCGGGGACGATCATCGGCTGGGCCGAGAACCTGCCGGTGCAGTACCAGTCGAACGAGGTGCCGAACGTCGCGGAGGTCAAGACCCGGCAGGACTATTACCAGATCGATTGGCCCGTGGTGACCCGCCAGCGCCAGGTCGGCGTCTATGCCGAAGAGGTGCTTGCGGTCTACGCCCCGTTCGCGATGGGCGTCATCACCAACATCGCCAACGGCTGAACATGACCGAAGAGCTCGTCGCGTTGCGCGCCGCGTTCGGCCAGGACGAGGCGACGCACGGCGCGCGGCGCTACCGCGTCGACAATGACGGCATCGTGCTCGTTCCGCGCGAGGCTGTCGCCCCGCTGATCCACACCGGAGGT
>JAFAWI010000459.1 GCA_019241915.1 Alphaproteobacteria bacterium | reverse complement strand
GCTCTGGCAGTTCCGCATCGCATCGCTCGGGGCACAGGCGATCCTGTGGACGACGCTCGGATTGCTCTTCGGCCCGCTGGCCGAGGGGCTGGCGGGGCGACCGCGCGGACTGGCGCAGCCCGCCGAGCCGCTGGCCCGGCGCGGGAGCTGAGCGGGCCGCGCCGGAACCCTCCGTCCGGCCCGCCGGCCGGTACCCGGACCGGCTGCGGTCGCGGGGAAAAAGGACAGTTTCAGTCTCACCGGGCACTGCTCTAAGCTCTTCCGATGAGCGGCAACGTCATCGGCATCATCGGCGGCAGCGGGCTTTACGAGATCGACGGGCTGACCGACGTCGCCTGGCGGCGCGTCGCCAGTCCGTTCGGCGAGGCATCCGACGAATTCTGCTTTGGTCGGCTCGGTGGACAGGAGGTCGTTTTTTTGCCGCGGCATGGGCGCGGTCACACACTGCCGCCGTCGGCGATCAATTTCCGCGCCAATATCGACGCGCTGAAGCGTTGCGGCGTGACCGACATCGCCTCGCTGTCGGCGGTCGGCAGCCTGCGCGAGGATCTCGCCCCCGGCGATTTCGTGCTGATCGACCAGTTCGTCGACCGCACCTTTGCGCGCGACAAAAGCTTTTTTGGCGCCGGCTGCGTCGCGCATGTGTCGATGGCGCACCCGGTGTGCGGCCGGGTGGGAGACGCGCTCGCCGCGGCCGGCGGCGACGCCAACATCGCCCTGAAACGCGGCGGGACCTATCTCGTGATGGAGGGGCCGCAATTCTCGACCCTCGCCGAGAGCGAGCTTTATCGGGGCTGGGGCTGCGACGTGATCGGCATGACCAACATGCCCGAGGCCAAACTCGCCCGCGAAGCCGAAATCTGCTACGCGACCGTCGCGATGGTCACCGATTACGATTGTTGGCATCCGGGCCACGATGCGGTGACGGTCGAGATGATCCTCAAGGTGCTGTCGGCCAACGCCGACAAGGCCCGCGCGCTGGTCAAAAGCGTGGTGCCGCTGCTCGCAACCCATGACGGGCCGTGCCGCCAGGGCTGCCGCCATGCGCTGCAGCATGCTCTGATTACCGCGCCGGCGGCGCGCGATCCGGCGCTGCTCGCGCGGCTCGACGCGGTCGCCGGCCGCGTGCTCAAGGGCTAGAAGAATGAATGTCAACGGCCGCCCGATGCGCACGATCTGGCTTGCCGAGAATGAGCGCACAGTCGAGATCATCGACCAGCGCCGGCTGCCGCACGAGCTGGTCCTTGCGCGCCTCGCCACGCTGGATGACGCCGCCGCGGCAATCCGCGACATGGCGGTGCGCGGCGCCCCGCTGATCGGCGCAACGGCAGCCTATGGCATGGCGCTGGCGATGGCCGGCGACCCGAGCGACGCGGGCATCGCGCACGCGGTCGATGTCCTCGGCAAGACGCGGCCGACCGCGGTGAACCTGCACTGGGCGCTGGAGGCGGTGCGTCGGATCTTGGCGCCGCTCGCGCCGCGGCGGCGGCACGACGCGGCGCTGACCCGCGCCGCCGAAATCGCCGAGGAGGATGTCGCGATCAACCGCGCGCTGGGTGCGCACGGAGTGAAGCCGATCGTCGAAGCGCAGCGGCGCAAGGGCGGCGGCCGGGTCGACATTCTCACGCATTGCAACGCCGGCTGGCTGGCGACGGTCGATTGGGGCACCGCGCTGGCCCCGATCTATCGCGCGCACGACGACGGCATCGCGCTGCATGTCTGGGTCGACGAGACGCGGCCGCGCAACCAGGGCGCCAGCCTCACCGCGTGGGAACTCGGCCAGCACGGTGTGCCGCATACGGTCATTGCCGACAATGCCGGCGGCTACCTGATGCGGCAAGGGATGGTCGATCTCGTCATCACCGGCACCGATCGCACCGCCGCCAACGGCGATGTTGCCAACAAGATCGGCACCTACCTCAAGGCGCTGGCCGCCTATGACAACGACGTGCCGTTCTATGTCGCGCTGCCGTCGCCGACGATCGACTGGACGCTCGCCGACGGCGACGGCATCCCGATCGAACAGCGCGATCCGCGCGAGGTGACGCATATCGCCGGCTGGGCCGAGAGTGGCGAGCGGACTGAAGTGCGACTGACCCCGGCGGGCAGCGCCGCCGGCAATTATGCGTTTGACGTGACGCCGGCCCGGCTCGTCACCGGCCTCGTCACCGAGCGCGGGATATGTGCCGCATCGCGCGACGGGCTGCTCGGCCTGTTTCCGGAACGCCGCAACCGCGGCGCGGCGTAAGCCGGCGGCGCGCCGGTCGCTTCGTTCGTCAGCGCCGGGCGCAGTCTGCTCGGCGCTGCGCTTCCGACCGATCTGGTCTATCATCGCAAGCTTCGAAGGCCTGTCGGGTAGCCGGCCAGCCGCCAAGGCGGACGGCCGCTTGGCAACCGCGGCAGAGGAGAGACGCCGATGGCGAGCAACGCAGCGCAGGGCTACCGCCCCGGTCTGGTCGACCTCAAGACCGGGCAGATCAGTCGCGAGATTTTCGTCAACGACGACATCTACGCGCAGGAGCAGGAGCGTGTCTTCGCCCGCTCGTGGCTCTTTGTCGGGCACGAGAGCCAGATACCCAACCGTGGCGACTATTTCGTCTCGCGGATGGGCGAGGAGTCGGTGATCCTGTGCCGCGACCGCGCCGGCCGGGTGCATGTCTTTCTCAATTCGTGCCGGCACCGCGGGATGAAGGTGTGCCGCTACGACGACGGCAACACCGCGGTCTTCACCTGCCCCTATCACGGCTGGAGCTACGGCACCGACGGTGCGCTGGTCGGCGTGCCGTATTTCCGCGAGGCCTATCATTCCGAGCTCGACAAGTCGCAATGGGGCCTTGTCGAGGTGGCGCAGCTGTGCTCGTACAAGGGCACCGTGTGGGCCAATTGGGACCCGGCGGCGCCGCCGTTCCTCGAATATCTGGGAGAGTTCCGCCGCTTTCTCGACCTGATCCTCGATGGCTGGGACGGCCGCGACGGCCAGGCCGAGGTGCTGGGCGGCGTGCAGAAATGGCTGATCCCGTGCAACTGGAAATTCCCGGCCGAGAATTTCAGCGGCGACAGCTACCACAATATCTCGCACCGCTCGGTCGACCTGGTCGGGGTCGGCCCCAGCGGCAAGAGCCGGCGCGACTACAGCGAGCTCAACGTCGCGCGCAAGCTGCACGTCGCAATCCCCGACCGCGGCCACCAGACCATCACCTACCTGTTGCCCAAGGATCACCAGCCGCAGCCGACCTACCAGAACTCGCCCGAGGTCGCCGAATATTTCCGCCATTGCGAGGAGGAGCGGCGTCAGCGGCGCGGCCCCAACGACCGGCTGATCGGCGCGCCGGGCGAAATCTTCCCGAATGTCGCACTGTTGCCGCGGCAGCCGCGCACGCTCGCGGTGTGGCACCCCAAGAGCGCGCACCAGACCGAGGTGTGGCGCTTCTTCTTTGTCGACCGCGACGCGCCGCAGGCGGTGAAGAACTTCCTGCGCGACTACTACATCCGCTATTCCGGCCCGGCCGGGATGACCGAGCAGGACGACATGGAAAACTGGAACTATGCCCATGCCGCCAGCCGCGGGGTAATCGCGCGCCGCTACCCCTACACCTACGAGATGGGGCTCGGCCACGCGGTCGAGGATTTTGAGTTCGACGGCTTCCGCATGCCCGGCCGGGTGATCGACATCACGACGATCCAGTCGAGCGAAGAACCGATGCGCAACCTCTACGGCCGCTGGGCCCAGTTCATGGAAGCCGCCAGCTGGGATGAGCTGATGCCGTGGCGCCGGAATGCGCCACGTGAGGCCGTCGCGGCAAAATGAGGCTGCAACAGCGATGTCGGTCCTTCGAGGCTCCGGCCGGGTCAAGTCCGGTGGCCTCACCTCGGGATGAGGAAGCACGGCGCATGGCACCGCGAACCTTTCTCATCCTGCGGCGCCCCGACGAAAGCCGGGGCCTCGAAGGACGCACGATGCGCACCCCTGAGCCCCCGCTGAAAATGAGCGACGGCCCAATCAACATCCGCGACCTCGCCGCC
>JAFAWI010000037.1 GCA_019241915.1 Alphaproteobacteria bacterium | reverse complement strand
CGGAGCGAACAGATCGAGCCCGTCATCGCCGGCGGCGCCGCCGCGCACGACATTGACCGCGCCGCCCGCCTCGCCAAAGCGTACGGTCTCGATCCGCCCGCTCCCCGGCAATGACGTTAGCGTGTGCAGGCTGGCCAACTCGATATTGGCGCCGCGAACCACACTGACCTTCTGGGCCTGCGCTTCGCCAAACGCCAGGACCTCGGTACGGCCTGCGGCGACCGTCGAAGCCGGCCCCAACACCACCGGAGACGGCCCGGCAGGCGAGGCCGGCAAGGTTGCCGCGACCGGCGATGGCAGCGGCGATTGGCTTGGGTTGGCTGGCGCCGCCGCAACGGCCGCGGCAGGGCGCGGTGTCGCGGCCGGCTCGGACGCCCCCTTCGGCGGCTGCCGCGGCGGCTCGGCCGAAGCGGCGATCTTTGGCGGCATCGCGGGAGCCGAAGCCGGCTCGGAGGGCGGCTTTCCAGGCTTCTGCGCCGGCGGTTGGGCCAATGCTGCCACCGCCGGCGGCGGTTCGAGCAAAGCAGTGACCAACGGCGCCGTCGGAGCCGCGGCAGGCTCAGGCGCCGGCTTGGCAAGCTGACGCGGCGGGTCGGGCAAAGCGGCGACCGGCGGCGGCATAGTAGGCGCCCCGGACGGCTCCGATGGCGGTTTCGCAAGCTGCCGCGGTTCGGGCAAAGCAGTGAGGAGCGACGGCGCGGCCGGACCCAGGTCCGGCTGCGATGGCGGTTTCCCAAGCTGCCGCGGTTCGGCCAAAGCGGTGAGGAGCGGCGGCGCGGCGGGAGCCGGCGTCGGCTCGGGCGCCGGCTTCGCGCGTTGCGTCGCGGGTTCGGGCAACGCCGCGACCACCGAAGGCACGGTCGGAGCGGGAGCGCCCGGCTTGGTCTGTTCGGCGGGCGCCTCGGACAGCGCGGCGGTAAGCGGCCTTGCCGCGGCGGCTGTCCCTGCTGGCGGCGCCGCTCGCTCCGGCGCTTGCGACGGCGGCGCAAACCACGTCGCCGCGACAGGCGCGGGCGCCGCCGGTTCCGAGCGCTTCAAATCCGGGGCCTCGGCCGTCGTCGCGACCGGAATCGGTGTCGGCAACGCGGGCTTCGCCGCGACCCGCAGCTGCGGCGCCTTGACGGCGGCGCGCGCCGCGACCGGCGGTGCGGTGTCATGCGTCGCGGCGGCGGCCGAACGAATGGCGGGCGCCGGTCGCGGCGCCGGCGCCTTCTGTACCGCGCGCGGCACCGAGACCATGCGGGCCGATGCCGTGCCGCCCGCCGCTGGCGCGGCGGGTTCGGCAGGCGGCGGGCCGATCTGCTTCGCCATCCCGCGCTCGACCCGTACAGGCGGCAGGTTCGGGTTCGCAAAGGTTACCGTTTCGACCTCGGCGCCGCGGACGAAGTCGTGACCTCCCACGGCGTCCTCGGCGAGCGCGCGGCCCGGGCCGGCGCTTGCCGCGACGGCCGCTGCCGCGGCACCGAGCCAGGCTTGCAACAGGATGGCGCGCCGCGCGATGACCCCCTCCTTCGCCCGCGGCAGGCAGGCTTCCGCCGGGCGCCCGACAGATGAAATCGCGCCGCGGTTGATGTCAATGCCGTCGGCGACGCGACACCGGGCCGGCCGCAGTGCTTTGCTTTTCCTGCCGGCCGATGCGACGATCCGCGGCGCAGCCAAGGAGGGACGCATGACCCGCCCGTTCGAGGGGATTCGCATTATCGACATCACCCATGTGCTGGCGGGTCCGTTCGCCGCCTACCAGCTCGCGGTGCTCGGCGCCGACGTGATCAAGGTCGAGGCGCCCGACGATCCCGACCAGAGCCGCGACAGCGGCACCGACCGGCTGCTCAACCGCCGCAACATGGGCACCGGCTTTCTGACGCAAGGTTCGAACAAGCGCTCGATCACGCTCGACCTCAAAACCGAACGGGGCCGCGAGATCCTCAAAAAGCTCGTCGCGACAGCCGACGTGCTGGTGCAGAACTACCGTCCTGGCGCCTTTGACGCGCTCGGCCTCGGCTACGACGACCTGATCAAGATCAATCCGCGCCTCATCTATTGTTCGATCTCGGCCTTCGGGCAGGACGGGGTGCGGCGCGAGCAGACCGCCTACGACCACGTTATCCAGGCGACCTCGGGCATCATGGCGGAAACCGGTACCGAGGAGGTCAACCCGATCAAGATCGGCGCGCCTGCGGTCGACTACGCGACCGGCACGATGGGCGCATTTGCGCTGTCGGCGGCGCTGTTCCAGCGCGAACGCACCGGCAAGGGTCAGCACATCGACCTCGCGATGCTCGGCGTCGCGATGATGATGCAGGCCTCGCTGGTGACCGGCTATTTCCGCAACGGCGTCGAGCCCATGCCGCACGGCAACAAGCAGCCTTACGCGACCAACAGCGCCTACGACGCCAAGGAAGGCATGGTGATGATCGGCGCCAGCAACCTGCGCCAGCAGGCGCGGTTCTGGCGCGCGGTCGGCCGCGAGGAGATGATCAAGAGCGACAACGAGGCTCGCGTGGCCGACCGCGAGCGCGAAGCGGCGATCATCGCCGAGATCATCAAGACCAAGACTGCCGACGAGTGGGAGGTCTATTTCCAGGC
>JAFAWI010000470.1 GCA_019241915.1 Alphaproteobacteria bacterium | reverse complement strand
CCCAGCTTCGCGCTCGGCTACCACTGCTTTGGCGCAGCCAATTTTCTGGCCGGCCGCTTCGATGAATCGATCGAGGCGATGGAGCGTTCCGTTCGTATGGGCCCGAGCGATCCATGGCTGTTCCTTTATCTGAACGGCGTCTCGTTCTGCCGGTATATGCGAAGAGATTACGAAGGTTGTATCGAGGCCGCGCGGCTTTCGCTGGAGCGCTTTGAGCAGTACCCGAGCGGGCCGTTGATCCTGGCGATGGCGCTGGCCCAGCTTGGGCGCAAGACCGAGGCCGAGCGGGCGTTGGCCTATCTCCTCGACCTGGCGCCCGGCTATACGTTCGAGGCGGTGCGTCATGCGCGGCCCTTTCAGCACGAGGCCGATCTCGAATTCTTCGTCGAGGGATTGCGCAAGGCGGGGCTGCCCGGCTGGGCACCTGGCCCGGCGCCGAGCTAGGCTCTGACGACGATGACCTGCGGCTTCCCCAGTTTCGCGGCATCGAACGCGGCCAAGGCGGCGGCGCCGAAATCGCGGATATTCGCCTCCACCGCATTCGCGCCGAGCCCGGCTGCGAACTGAACCAGGTTGGGCGCGCCCAATTTGTACAAATCCATCCAGCCGTCGCCACCGAACTGGCGTTGCAGATCGATTTCCACCGCCGCCAGAGTGTCGTTGCAGTAGACGACCCAAACTGCGCCTACGCCATATTGCGCCGCGGTCGAGATTTCGGCGCCATTCATCATGAAACCGCCATCACCCGACAGCGAGACGCAGATCCGGTCGGGCGCGGCGAGCGCGGCACCGACCACCGCCGCCGGCGCCCACCCCATCGGCTCCATATTGAAGGCGTTGTGCATCTGGGTCGGCGGATCGATCGCCATGTAGCGCAATGCAGCGGCCGCGCAGACGGACGCATCGATAAAGAGATGTGAGCCGGTCGGCAGGACGTCGTTGAGCGCGCGCACGAGCTGCGCCGATGTCGGATCGGTCGGCGGCGGGGCCTCGGCTCCCTCCTTTAGTTGGGCGATGAGCTTGGCGCGCTGCGCCACGGCCGGCCCACCTTTGATGCGCCCGGCATATTCGATCATGTCGTCGATAAAGCCGGCGGCCTCGGCGACCACGCCGTTCGTGATCGGAAAGCCCCGACCGATCACGGACTGGTTCAAATCGACATGGTAGATCGGCCCGCGCGGGATCAGGATCCGGTCCCAGTTATTCGTCGATTTCTGCGTCAGCGACGAACCGAGAATGACGAGCGCATCGTAGGGCAGCGGCTCCGAACTGTCGGTCTTTTGCCCCTGCGCCAGGTATTCGACGCTCCAATTGCTGCCGCCGAACCCGTAATTCCTGAGCGACATCGGATGATTCTCGGGGAAGACGCCCTTGGCGTTCGGCGTCGTCGTCACCGCGAGCGCAAACTTTGTCGTCATGTCCTCGAAGGCGGCGCGTCTTTGTGCGACGGCGGTGCGTTCAGCCGGCGTCATGTCTTGGCCGCCGAGGAGGGCCGTGCGGCAGCCGTTGCCGAGGTAGAGCAGCGGCCGTTTTGCCGCGGCCAGCGTGTCCATCGCCTCCTTCGCCGCCGCCGGGTCGCGGCCGGCTGGCACGGCGCGATAGTTCGCGGGCACCTTCGGGATCAGGATGTCGGTGGCGAATTTCATGCCGCCGACATCGGCCGGAAGGCTCACATGCGCCGCCTGGCGCGGCAAAGAGAGGCAGGCCCGCAACGCCTGCTCGATCAGTATCTGGAAGTTGCTGGGGTCGGTAATGACGGTGCTGTAGATGTCTGCGCTGTTGTAGATCGCGCGAATGTCGAGCGTCGCATCGATGCCCTCTTGAAAACCGCCGTGGCCAAATGTCGAACGGGCGACCTCGCCCGAAATCGTCAACACCGCCGTCCCGCAGGACTGGGCGACGGCAGAACCCGTCAGCGCGTTCGTCGCGCCCGGTCCCGCCGAAACCATTGTGACGCCAAGCTTGCCGCTGATGCGCGCATAGCCGTCGGCCATGTAGCCGGCACCGGTCTCCTGACGGCAGACATGGTATCTAAGCCCGGTTTTGCCTTCCTTGAGCGCCTTCAGTAAGAAGGCGAGCGGGGCGCCCGGAACGCCGAAGATGTAGCGGGTCCCTTCGATCGACAGATAGCGCAGCAGCAGCTCCGCCACCGTGAGGTCGGTGGATTTGGCGATGATGTCGCGATCCTTCTGGGGCATCACCGCCTCCTCTTGCTGACAGGCCGCGCCCGCTCGCACGGCGTCCCAGCACAGGATGCGGTCATCGCTTTTTGTGCGTAAAGGAGGTTAAGCAAGTCGCGGCAAACTTGTTAAGCTGTGCCCGGGGCATCGCATTACTCCGTGCCGCAATGGAACAGGGCCGGTCTTCCATGAGCGCAGTCAGCGGCGATGCACGATCGGATCGGGATATCGGCGATTTCGACGTCGCGGTGATCGGCGGCGGCGTTGCCGGCTGCTATACGGCATGGCGTCTCAGAACGCTTGGCACGGACGATTTGGCGCCCGATTCACCGCTGCTGCCCCTGCTCAGGGACAAGGCGCGGCTGGACGTCGGTTTGTTTGAATACTCGGACCGGCTGGGCGGCCGGCTGTGGTCGGCGGCGCTGCGCGACATGCCCGAGGAATTCGCCGAGTTCGGCGGCATGCGTTTCTACAAGGAGATGCATATCGTCTGGAACCTGATCGAGAGCCTCGGCCTCGCACCGCGAGCCATCCCGTTCCCGGTCGGCGACC
>JAFAWI010000410.1 GCA_019241915.1 Alphaproteobacteria bacterium | reverse complement strand
ACAACCTGCTGCGCGGCTGTTTCGCCGTCTATCTGTTCTTCGCGATCTGCGCGCCGGGATTTGTGCTGCTTGGCGCTGTGGCGCGGCCGGCGCTTTTTGCCGCGCCGCCGGCAGGGCGGCTCGCCGCGGCGTTTTTCTGCGGCGCGGCGCTGTGGCACGGCGCGCTCCTCGTCCTCGGGTTTCTCGATCTCTACATCTACCCGGCGGCGGCGGCGCTGGCGGTCGCGGCCGTGGCGCTCGCCGCGGGGATGCTGCGCTCGACGCTCGCCGAGCTCGGCGGCGAAGCGGCGGCGCTGTGGCGCGATGTGCGGACGCCGCTCGGGGCAGGCCGTGCGGTTTTTGCCGCCGGCGTGGCCGCCGCAGCGTTGCTGCTGTTCACGGTCAAGGGGCTCTATCCGGCGGGCGGGCACGATTATTACAACCATTACCACGGTTATTACGAAGCCGTGATCAGGACGCACGGGCTGTGGCCCAACGAGGCGTGGTACCAGTTCTATTATTCGAAGGGCATGGGCCTGTTCTTTCTGGCGACGCTGCTGACCGACCCGCTGGCGCCGTCGCTGGTGACCTGTTGTTTCGCGATCGCGGCGGCCGTGGCGTTGTTTCTGACGGTCGAGCGCATGGCTATCGGCGCGACGCTGTGGCCGTGGGCGGCGGTGGCCGCGTTTCTGGTGCTTTATGCCTATACGCCGGGCCGCGGCGTGTACATGGGGAGCGGCGGCTGGGGCGATTTCGAAAAGCCGCACGAAATCGGCGCGGCGTTCGTCGTTGCCGTGCTGTGGCTGTGCGTCGCGCTGCACGGCGCGCGCGGCGCGGAGCGGCGGCTATGGTTCGCCGTGGCGGCGGGCTGCATCTTTATCGTGGCGGCGATCGAGCTGGCGACGGTGCTGCTGCTCGGTCTGTTCGCGCTGGTCCTGACGGCAGCCGCCCTGCTGCGCCGGCGCTTTGGCGAGGCGCGCGCCTTTTTCGGCCTCGGCATCGCCGGGGGATTTGGGCTTGCCGGCGTGCTCTGCCTCAACTATTTGGCGACCGGCCTGCCCAGCGACCAGTTCGCGCTTGAGGCGTGGCCCTGGGCGAATGTGCAGAAACTGGCGGGCTGGGGGGCGCTGCCCGAAGCGGTCGGCCTGATGGGGGGCCTCAAATCGCTGCGCGCCCAGAGCCTGCCGCTACTGAGCGGCGCCTTTGCGTCGTTCTGTCATGAGGTGCTGCGGCTCGATCTGCTCAACCCGCTGATGATCAACATTGCCCTGTTCGCGCCGCTGTTGGCAGCCGCGGCGGTGCTGCGCCGCCGCCGGCCGCCGCCCCAGGACACCGCGCCGTTATGGGTGCTCGGCAGCTTTTTTCTGGCGCTGGCCGCGGTGGCGGCCGCGGCCGGCCGCGCGCAGCCGATCTCATTCTTTCGCCTCACCTCGTTTTGCCTGCCGGCGACGATCGCGTTCGCCGCCTGCGGCTGGCTGTACATCGCGCCGGCGCTGCGGTTTGCCCGGCTCGACGCCGCGGTCCGGCTCGCGCTGCCGGTCATCCTGCTCGTCGCTGTCCTGTTCGCGTTTGTCAGCCATCGCGCCGCGCCGGTGCGGCAGGTCCTGTCGAATGCGATCGTGTTTGCCACCGGTCAGATCAGCATCCGCGACGCCTACGGCCGGCAGCAGGGGTGGCCCGGACGGCAGCCCTGGGGCGGAATCTTCCCCGGCACACTGGGGGCGTGGCAGACCGCCGGGCCCGGTACGCGCATCTGGTCGATGCACCTCGGCGCTTATTGCATGCTGCCGCATTGCCGGTCGGAGACGTTTTTCTCGTTCATCCTGTCGCCGCGGCTGCTCGATGTGCTGGCCGCGTCGGCCGAGGGCGAACGCGACATCCTGCACCGCGAAGGGCTCGACTATTTCTTCTACACGACCGCGATGGACCTCAACGACATCCTGCCGCTGACGCAGGCCTTTGCGCCCGAGCGGATCGCCGACTACGTCGGCATCAAATGGAGCGACGGGACGTCCTATCTGCTGACCTGGCTGGGGCCGGGGGTCGAGCCGCTGACAGCGGAGTGGGTGGCCCGCTACAAGCAGGCGGTGGAGACGGCGCCATATCAGCCGCGCAGCTTTCCGCTCGCGTTGATGCTGAACCTGCGCCAGCAGTTGCAAGGCAACCCGACATGGGGCCGCGACCTGACGCTGCCGGGGATCGATTAGCCGCGAAGCGCGGCGTCGTCGCACGCCGGCGCCGGCAGTGTCGCCGCACCGTCCGCCGGGGCGGACAGCGCGCGCAACTCGGCGCGCAGGCCGCGATTGGCGGCCGCCTCGACGACCCGGTCAAGCGCCGCGTGCTCGCGGCGCCAGACCGGGACGGCGGCCGTCAACAAAGAGCGGCCGGCGGCGGTTAAGACCAGCCGGCGGCTGCGCCGGTCGTCCGGGTCGGGTGTCACTTGCACCAGACCGCGCCGTTCGAGCGGCTTCAGCGCGGCGGTCAATGTCGTGCGGTCCATCGCCAGCAGCGCGGCAACGTCGCGCATGGTGGCCTTATCGGGCCGGTTGAGCGACATCAGCAGCGAGAACTGGCCGTTGGTCAGATCGAACCCCCGGAAGGCGCTGTCGAACCGGCGGGCCACGGCGCGCGCCGCGCGCTGCAGGTGCAGGCAAAGGCACCGGTCGCGAACCTCGGCCGTGGTCTCGAACGGAAGCTCGTCAGCGGTTGACATGGGATAATTATGTTGATATCAACTTAAATGTCAAGACCGAACGCGGCGACCGCCGCGGACGGATACCAAGCCGGAGTAGGAGAGAGCGGGATGCCGATCCAACCGTACCTGACGTTCAACGGCCGCTGCGAAGAGGCGATCGACTTCTACCGCAGGGCGCTCGGCGCCGAAGTCAACATGATGCTGAGGTTCAACCAGGCGCCGGACCAGGGCATGGTGCAGTCCGGCATGGCCGACAAGGTGATGCACGCCGACATCAAGATCGGCGACGGCGCGGTGCTGATGTCCGATGGTATGTGCACCGCGCAGCAGGGGTTCGAAGGCTTCGCGCTGTCGTTCACGGTCAACGACGAAGCCGAGGCCGAGCGCCGGTTCAACGCGCTCGCCGATGGCGGCGAGGTGCGGATGCCGCTCGGCAAGACGTTTTTCTCGCCCCGCTTCGGTATTGTGCAGGACAAGTTTGGCGTCGCCTGGATGATCTACGTCACGCCGCAAGCCTGATCGCCGCGAGCGCGATGATGTGCGGCAGGCGGCCGGCGACTTCCCGGAGCGGATGAAGGCGGCACAGCGCTAGCGGCCACGCCGGGCCGATGCGCGAACGGCGGCGGCTCAGGATCGGGCCGCCGCCGCATGTTGCGAGACGATGGTGGAGAGAGGCATGCGGCTTTACGAATTTCCGCCGACGCGGTCGCTGCGGGCGCGCTGGGTGCTGCAGGAACTGGGCGTCGATTTTGAGGGGGTCACGGT
>JAFAWI010000309.1 GCA_019241915.1 Alphaproteobacteria bacterium | reverse complement strand
CACCAGCCAGCCGAGAAACGCGATCAGCGGGCCAAGCGCGATGATGAACAGGTTGTAGGTCGGCTGCGTCGTACCGAACAGGCTGATGCTGCCCGCCAATGCCGCCGGCGCCGAGACCGACAGTTGCCCGGTTCCCCAGACAAATTTTGCCGCATCGCCGAGGATCAGCACCAGCGCGTAGGTGAACAGCAGCTGGTAGAGTTCCTCGCGGCCGTAGAGATAGCGAAAGAACAGCCGCTCGACCGCCAGGCCCAGCAGCGCCACGCCGGCCGCGGCGCCGAGTACGGCGAGCCAGAACACGCCGCCTCCCGGCTGCAGCCAATGCACGAACTGCCAGGCGATATAAGCGCCCAGCATATAGAACGAGCCATGCGCGAAATTGATGACGCGCATCACGCCGAACACCAGCGACAGGCCGGAGGCGATGAGAAACAACAGCATCGCCGTGCTCAGGCCGCTCATGAACTGGCTGAACAATGAAGCCGCCGACACCGGAATTCAGCTCCTCATGAGGGCTTCACCCAGGCAGGCGTCCGGGCGAAGCGCCACCCCATGCGCCTTTAGTTCGATGGGAACGAGGCCGGGAGCAGTTCCGGGTCCTTCATCAAGGCAAACGGCAGGCTCGGGTCTTTGACCATGACCCCCCAATATTCGGGGGCGAACGTCTCATGCGATTTTTCGCTGAAGGTGCGCTTGCCGACCGGGGTGTCGAAGCTCAACCCGAGCAACGCTTTCGCGACATCGTCGCTCTTGGCGCTGCCGGCCTTCTTGATCCCCTCGCTGAGGGCATAGATCGCCTGATAGCCGACGATCGACCAGCCCGAGGCGTACTGCGACTTGGTGAAGGTCTTCAAATCCTCGATGAACTTCTTGTGCTCGGGCGGCTCATTGCCGTTCCAGATCACCGGATCGTAGCTGTCGCCGATAACGCCGTAGGGGTAGTCACCGCCGAGTGCCTGCGCCTCGTCCGGCGTGCCGATCTCGGCGCCGTCGATGAGGCGGTTGTTGATCGCCTTGAAAAATCCCAGCGGCGTCGCCTCCTTGCTGAAGGTGACAAAATCGCCGGCGAACAGCGAGCAATAGACCGCATCCGGCTGCTTGCTCATCTGCGCGGTGATAAACGCGGTGAAGTCGGGCTCGCCCAGCTTCGGCCACTGCGAATCCACGATCTCGATGTCGGGACGCAGCTTTTTCAGCGAGGCCGTGAAGCCCGCAATCGAATCGCGGCCGTAGGCGTAGTCGGGCGCGACCGTCGCAACCTTCTTGACCTCCTTCCACCGCGACATCAGCGTCGCGCCGGCCAACCCCTCGACATCGGTGTTGGAGGCGATGCGGAAGATATACGGGTGGATGTGCTGCGCGTCGGTCAGGATCGTGCTCTTCGACGTCGGCGCAACAAAGACGATCTTGTTCTCCTTGGCCACTGTCGAGACCGCCGGCGCCTCGGCCGAGGTCAGCGTGCCGGCGAGAAAGTCCACGTTGTCCTTGATGATCATTTCGCGCGAGAGCCGCACCGCTTCGTCGGCGTTGGCCTTGCTGTCCCGCGATAGCAATTCGAGCTTGCGGCCGAGCACGCCGCCGTTGTCGTTGATCTCCTTGACGGCCATCTCGGCGCCGGCGAGCACCGGCTTGCCGTAAACCGCGGTTGGCCCCGATAGCGGGATCGGGAAACCGATCTTGATCGAATCCGCCGCGGTTGCGCCAAGCGGCATTCCGACCGCAACAGCCGCCGCCACCCCCAGGCAATACCGCAACCGCATCGAGACCTCCCCGCTTTTGCGCCGCATGCGCTGTTTTTCGCCGGCGCGCGAACATGTTCGGCGCGCCGAGCGGTGTCAAGCGACGGCCGCTGATCAACTATGATTATCTTTCGAACGGGTTACAGGCGGCCACGCGGCGGATCGGCGCGTGCCCGGTTGCACGGGCGAAGGCCGCGGCACTAGGATTCGGCCGCATCAGGAGCCCGCCGATGCCCAGTGTCAGACCGCTTGCCGAAGCCGACCTGCCGCAGACCTGGCGGATCGCCCGGACCGCGTTCGGCACCTTCCTCGGCGCGCCGGACCCGGAAAATTTTTGGCGCGACCGCGACCTGCACCGCAACCGCTTTCGGTCCGACAATGTCGAGGCCTTTGTCGCCGACGAGGGCGGCGCCGTCGTCGGTTCCAACTTCGTGACGCGCTGGGGCAGCGTCGGTTTTTTTGGCCCGCTGACGACGCGTGTCGACCGATGGGACGGCGGCTTGGCGCAGCCCTTGGTCGCCGCAGCATGCGACGCGTTCGACCGCTGGGGGGTGAGCCATGCCGGCTTGTTCACCTTCCCACACAGCGCCAAACACGTGCACCTCTACGGCAAGTTCGGCTTTTACCCGCGGTTCCTCACCGCGATCATGAGCGGCGCGGCGGCGGCCGATGCGGTTCTGGCCGATTCGACGCGATACTCGGCTGCGGCGGCCGGCGCGCGGGCAGCGGCCGAGGCGGCGGCGGGCACGCTGTGCGACGAGATTTATCCCGGGCTCGACCTTGGCGGCGATATCCGCGCGGTGGCGGCGCAAGGCCTGGGCGACACGCTGCTGTTGTGGAAGGGCAGCCGTTTGGCCGGCTTTGCGGTGTGCCATTGGGGACCCGACAGCGAGGCCGGCGCCGGGTTCCTCTACGTCAAGTTCGGCGCGGTGCGGGGTGGGGCAGGCGCGGCGGAGCGGTTTGCGCGCCTGCTCGATGCGGCCGCCGCGCTTGCGCACGAAGCCGGCCAGCCCGCGATCCTCGCCGGGGTCAACCTGGCGCGTGAGGAGGCCTACCGGCAGATGAAGGCACGCGGCTTCCGCACCGAGATCCAGGGCGTCACGATGCATCGCGGCAACGCGCCGGGATACAGCCGGCCCGGCGTCTATGTCCTCGACGATTGGAGATAGCGCATGAAGGCGGTCGTCTGCGAAGCGTTTGGCGGCCCTGAGGTGCTGGCGCTGCGCGAGCTGCCGGACCCGCCGCCGCCCGGCCCCGGCGAACTCCAGGTGCGGATCGCTGCGCGCGGCGTGCAGTACGTCGACGTGCTGATGCTGGCCGGCAAGTACCAGTTCCGCCCCGATCCGCCGTTCGTGCCGGGCAACGAGGCAGCGGGCGAGGTGGTCGCGGTCGGCGACGGCGTCACGCGCTTCAAGATCGGCGACAAGGTGATGAATCGGGTGCGGCTCGGCGCCTTTGCGACGCTCGCCAACGCCAAGGAGGTCGATTGCGATGCGGTGCCGGCCGGAATGTCCTTTGAGGAAGCCGCGGTGTTCCGCGGCGCGCATCATACCGCCTACCATGCGCTGATGCAGCGCGGGCGGCTCAAGCCCGGCGAATGGGTGCTGATCCACGGCGCGGCAGGCGGCATCGGCATCGCCGCAATCCAGGTCGCCAAGCTCTTTGGCGCGACCGTGATCGCCACCGCCTCGACCGACGAAAAACGCGGGGCCTGCCTCAAGGAAGGCGCGGATTACGCGATCGATTATCGCGACGGCTTCCGCGACAAGGTCAAGGAGCTGACCGGTGCCCGCGATGGGGTCGACATCGTCTACGATCCGATCGGCGCGCAGGTTTTCGACGAGTCGCTGCGCTGCCTCGCCTTTGGCGGGCGCATTCTGGTGCTCGGCTTCCTCGGCGGCGGGCCGTCGACCCCGCGCACCAACTATCTGCTGATCAAGTGCCTCGAGGTGATCGGCGTGCGGCTCGGCGGCGTCACCGAGCACGCCCCCGAAATCGGGCGCGCGAACACCAAGCTGCTCTGCGAGCTCGCGGCGCAAGGCAAGCTGCGCCCGCGCATCTCGCATCGCTTTGCGCTGGAAGAGGCCGCTGCCGCAGTGCAGGCGGTGATCGACCGCGCGATCATCGGCAAGGCCGTACTGATCGGCTAGCCGCG
This sequence comes from Alphaproteobacteria bacterium, assembly GCA_019241915.1. Taxonomy (GTDB): domain Bacteria; phylum Pseudomonadota; class Alphaproteobacteria; order ATCC43930; family CGMCC-115725; genus DATARH01. The sequence goes on along the minus strand of JAFAWI010000309.1, from coordinate 5,620 downwards.
AGCGGGGGAGCCTCGCCGCGGTGTGCCCGCTGCGCGGCCAATCCTGCGGGCCAAATCCTGCGGGCTTTGCCGTCTGCACCGCGGGCCGAAGGTGGTGCGTCCAAGGCGGCTGAAACCTTTCGGGGCAGCCGGTGTTTTGGATTAAACCGCAATCACGGAGGCGTGCGATGGCCGCACCGATTGAATCGGATTTCTCGACTTTGCAGGCAGACATCCAGCAGTTGCGCAACGATTTTGCCAAGATGACGGCCGATTTGCGCAGCCTTGCGACGAGCGGCGTGTCGCAGGCCCGCGGCCAGGCGCAGGATTCGGCGCAGCAGGTATGGGACGAGGTGCGGCAGCGCGCCCAGCAAGTCGGCCAGGAGATCGAGGAGCGGCCCTTCGCCTCGGCGCTCGCCGCGTTTTCGACGGGCCTGCTGCTCGGCATGCTGTTGAATTCGCGCCGGGGCTGACCCGGTGCCGCCGCTCTAGGGCCGGCAAGATGCTCGGCTTCACCAAATCGGTCGGCGACATCAAGGCGACCGTGAGCAGCTTCACCACCCGCATCGCAATTGCCGCGGGCCTCGGTGTGGCGGCGCTGCTCGTCGTCATCGTGACGCTGTGGTTTCTCGGCGACGCACTGCTGTCGCTGCTGCAGGAGCACGGCTTTCGCCGCTCGGCTGCCGCGGCGCTGACCGGTGCAGCCGGGCTGATCCTCGTCGGGGTTCTGGCGATCTCGGCAAAGCTGGCGATGCGGCCGCGCACGCCGGCGGTGCCCGCCGCGCCGCCGCCGGCGTTACGTCCTTCGACCGGCAGCGTCGTCAACGACCTGGCGCTGGGCTTCGGCGGCTATGCGGCCGAGCAGTTGGGAACGACCGTACGCACCCACCCGTACAGCACGATCGGCTCGGCGCTTGCCGCGGGTCTGGCACTGGGCGCGATACCCGAGCTGCGCAAGGCGATCTTCAGCATGACCCACAAGCGGTAGCCCCGCCCCGGCGAGCACGGTACGGCGGCGCCTCAGTCGTAAACGACGCCGATTGTCTCGGAGACCAGCACCGGGCGCGAACCGCCCTCGATTTCCATTGTGCCTTCGTTGGTGACGCGCACGCCGCCGTCGATCTTCTCGACATCCTTGATCTTGAGGCGCAGCCGGATGCGGGCGCCGGCCGGCACCGGGCCGGTAAAACGCACCCGGTTGGCGCCGTAGTTGATCCCGCGCGAGCGCTGCTTGACCCGGTAGATCGTCGAGGCTAGCCGCGGCACCAGCGATAAAGTCAGCCAGCCGTGCGCGATGGTCTTGCCGCCCGGCATCTCCTTCTTGCAGCGCTCGACATCGACATGAATCCACTGATGGTCGCCCGTGGCGTCGGCGAATTTGTCGATCTGATCCTGGGTCACCTGGTACCAGTCGCTGACCCCGACCTCCTTGCCGACATACGCCTGCAGGTCAGTCCCCCGCTCGACTTCCAGCATCGAATTCTCCTTCTGCCATTGTCATACCGGCTGCCATTGTCATACCGGCGAAGGCCGGCATCTACCGTTTGGCCGCGCGAGCGGCGGCGGAGTGGGTCCCGGCCGGCGCCGGAACGACGAGAATGTATCACGGACGCATGCAGAATTGGCTTTCCCCGGGCTGCAGCACGCGCGCGGCGAGGCGGGTGAAATCGACCGCGAGGCGGCGCGTGTCGCGCGGATCGATGATCTCCTCGACCCAGAACGGCTCGGCGGTGCGGAATGGCGAACGCAGCTTTTGCAGCCGCTCCTCGATTTCCGCCATTTTGGCGGCCCGGTCCGGTGCGGCGTCGATCTCGGCACGGTAAGCGGCCTCGATCCCGCCTTCGAGCGGCAAGGACCCCCAGCGCGCCGACAGCCAGGCGTAGCGGAGCGAGAACCGGCCCGCCGGCTGGTTGACCGCGCCGGCGACCCCGAACACGTTGCGCACGAGAAACGTGCACCACGGCACGGTGGTCTGGTTGACCGCGGCCATCGCCCGCACGCCCTTGCGGATCGTCGCGGATTTCTCGGCATCGAGGCCGATATGAAAGCCGGGGCAGTCGCACAGGTAGACGACCGGCAGGTGAAAGGTCTGGGCGAGATCGACAAAGCGGATGATCTTGTCGCAAACATCGGCGGTCCACGCGCCGCCGTAAAAGAACGGGTCCGACGCCATCAGCGCGACCGGCACGCCGTCGAGCCGGGCGAGGCCGGTGATCATGCCCCGGCCGAACATGCGGCCCATCTCGAAGAACGTGCCGGTATCGACGACCGCCTCGACGATCGGCCGCATCTTGTAGACCTTGCGCACGTCGCGCGGGATCGCCTCGAACAGGAATTCGTCGCGCCGTTCGGGGTCGTCGTCGGGTTCGGTCACCGGCGGCAGCTCATAGACCGAGGCCGGCAGGTACGACAAAAACCGCCGCGTCGCCGCGAACGCCTCTTCTTCGCTGTCGACCGCGTGGTCGACCGCGCCGCACCGGGTCTGGATTTCCCAGCCGCCCAGCTCGAACCGGTCGAGCGGCTTGCCGCCCAGCGCATTGACGACCGGCGGCCCGGCGACAAACATCGCCGAAGTCTCCTTGGTCATCACCGAATAGTGCGACGAGCACAGCCGCGCCGAGCCGAGCCCGGCGACCGAGCCAAGGCCCAGCCCAACCACCGGCACGCGCCCGAGATTGGCGGTGGTGAAGTAGTAGGGCAGCGCCGAATTGACCCGCCCCGGCAGGTTGGCCCGGCCGGCGGTCTCGATCGTCTTGACCGAGCCGCCGCCGCCCGAGCCTTCGATGATGCGCACGATCGGCAGGCGCAGATCGTGCGCCATCTGCTCGGCCATCAGCGGCTTCTCGCGGATCGTCGCATCGGCCGAGCCGCCGCGCACGGTGAAATCGTCGCCGACCAGCACCGCCGGCCGGCCGTCGATCCGCGCCCGGCCGAAGACGCAATTCGCCGGCACCAGCTGCTTGAGGTTGTTCTCCGCATCGTATTCGGCCTTGCCGGCGATAGCGCCGATCTCGTGAAAACTGCCGCGGTCGGCCAGTGCCGCGATGCGCTCGCGTACGGTAAGCTTGCCGGCGTCGTGCTGCCGCTTGACCTTGTCGGGGCCGCCCAGCTCGCGGGCCATGCGCTCGCGTTGGCGCAATTCGTCAAGTTCCGGCTGCCAGCTCATCCCGTTCGTCCTCCGGCCTGCGGCCTGCGCCGCCAATCATCGCGGCCACCGCTGCGCGCATCTTAGGCCGCGCGATCGATTCTGCGAGCGGCGCGGCCGACAACCCGGCGCTTTATCCTCATCATGCCGATGCAATTTCGATTGTGCGGCGTCCGAGCGCCGCGCGGCGCGTCACAGGCCGGGCAGGGCGAGCTGCTGTCGCGCGTTGTCCAGCGTGCCCACCGCTCGCGGCGGGCAAAAAAGGCCGGTATCGAGCACCTCGTTATGACGGCGGTCGAGGCCGAGGCGGCGGCAGGCGCGGTCAAACCGCATGGCGAGCAGATCGGCATAGGGCCCGTAACCGACCGCGCGCTTGCCCCAGGCCGAGTCGTAGAGCTTGCCGCCATGGCTTTGCGCGACCAGCGACAACACGTGCGACGCCTTGTGCGGAAAATGCGTCTCAAGCCATTCGCGGAACAGCACCTTCAATTCGAGCGGCAGGCGCAGCATCGTATAACCGGCGGCGCCGGCGCCGGCCTCCCTGGCGGCGGCGAGGATGTCCTCCATCTCGGCGTCGTTGAGCGCCGGGATCATCGGCGCCGAGAGTACCCCGGTCGGGATGCCGGCCTTGACCAGCGCCGCAATGGTCTCCAGCCGGCGCGCCGGGGTCGCGGCGCGCGGTTCCATCACGCGCGCCAGCGAACGGTCGAGCGTCGTCAGCGAAACCGTCACGCAGGCCAGACGCCGTTCCGCCATGTCGGCGAGGATGTCGATGTCGCGCTGAATCAGCGCCCCCTTGGTGACGATGGTCACCGGATGACGGAAATCGCGCAGCACTTCGAGGATCTGGCGCATGATCCCGAGCTTGCGCTCGGTCGGCTGGTAGGGATCGGTGTTGGTGCCGATCGCGATCGGCCGGCAGACGTAGGTTTTCTTGCTCAATTCCGCGGCCAAGAGCGCTGCGGCCTGCGGCTTGTAGAAGAGGCGGCTCTCAAAATCGAGACCAGGCGACAGCCCGAGATAGGCATGGCTCGGCCGCGCGAAGCAATAGATGCAGCCGTGCTCGCAGCCGCGATACGGATTGATCGAGCGGTCGAAGCCGATATCGGGCGAGTTGTTGCGGGCGATGATCGTTCGCGTCGCGTCGACCTGCAGCCGCGTGACGAGCGGCATCGGCTCCGGCTCGGCCCCGGGCATGCCCCAGCCGTCGTCAAACGCGACCCGCGCCTCGCTTTCAAAGCGGCCGCTGGCATTGCTGGCGGCGCCGCGACCCTTGCGCGGCGAGGGGGAGGCCGGCATATCCATGCCGCCATTCTGCCCAACCGCCGTGAACAATACAAGAACAAATGATCTCCGCCGTGATCCCCACTTTCAATGCCGCCGCGATCCTGCCCGCGACCTTGACCGCGCTGCGGAGCGCACCGCAACTCGGCGAGCTCGTCGTCGCCGACGGCGGCTCGCTCGACGACACGGTTGCGGTGGCACTGGCGATGGGCGCACGGGCCGTCGCCGCGCCGCGCGGGCGCGGTCCCCAACTTGCCGCCGGGGCTGAGGCGGCGCAGGGGGATTGGCTCCTCTTCGTTCACGCGGATTCCCGGCCGTTGCCGGGCTGGGAGGCCGCTGCGGCAGGCTTTATCGCGACCGGCAGCGGCATGGCGGGTTATTTCGCGCTCGCGCTTGACGACGAGGCGCCGGCCGCGCGGCGGTTGGAGCGCATGGTCGCCTGGCGCTGCCGGCGGCTCGCGCTGCCCTATGGCGACCAGGGCCTGCTGATCGCGCGCCAACTGTACGAGGCAGTCGGCGGCTACCGCGCGATCCCGCTGATGGAGGACGTCGATCTGGTCCGCCGCCTCGGCCACGCCCGGCTCGCGCCGCTGCAAGCGACGATGCTGACATCGGCCGGTCGCTACCGGCGCGACGGCTACCGGAGGCGGGGGCTGCGCAACCTCCTCTGCCTGTCGCTCTATTTCGCGGGCGTGCCGCCGCAGGCGATCGTCCGGGTCTACGGCTGAGCATAACCTGGCTCTGCGGCATGCGCGTGCGACGGCATCTGGTCCTGTTTGTCCGCGAGCCGCGGCTGGGCCACGGGAAGCGGCGGCTGGCGCGCGATATCGGCGCGGTCGCGGCGCTGCGCTTTGAACGACTGATGCTGGCGCGCAACCTGCGGCAGTTTGGTGGCGATCGGCGCTGGCGGCTGCGCCTGGCAATCACCCCGGACCGCGCGGCGCGCCGCCGGCGGGGCGGCTTTCGGGCCGTGCCGCAGGGGCGCGGCGACCTCGGCTTGCGGATGCGGCGCGCGCTTGCCGGTTGCGCACCGGGGCCGGCGCTGCTTGTCGGCTGCGACATTCCGGCAATGAGGGTGCAGCACATCGCCGAGGCGTTCATGCTGCTCGGCCGGCACGACATCGTATTCGGTCCGGCCGCCGATGGCGGGTTCTGGCTGGTCGGCTGCCGGCACCGGCCGCCTCGCTTCGGCCGGGTGCGCTGGTCGAGCCG
>JAFAWI010000686.1 GCA_019241915.1 Alphaproteobacteria bacterium | reverse complement strand
GAGACGTCCTCGATCACCCGCACCGAGCCGTAGCCGGCGTTGATGCCGGACAGGGTCAGGCTACTGGGCATGGGATCTCGCTATTCGCCAAGGTATGCCCTTTCCACCTCGGGGTTGCGGATTGCCTCCTGCGGAGGTCCGTCGGCGATTTTGTGGCCGGCGACCAGCACCATCAGCCGCGTCGAAAAGCTCATCACCGCGCTCATGATGTGCTCGATCAGGACGATGGTGATGCCTTCCTCGTTGAGCCGCAGCAGCACCGCCAGGATCTCCTCGATCTCGGAATGCGACAGCCCGGCCATCGCCTCGTCGGCGAACAGCAAGGTCGGCTGCGTCGCCACCGCCCGCGCCAGTTCGAGCTTGCGCATCTCGACCTGCGTCAGGTCGCGCGGCCGCCGGCGCGCCTTGTCGGCCAGGTTGACATGGCTCAGCAGCTCCTGGCAGCGTTCGTCGATCTGCGCGTCGCTCAGCGCGTGCCGTTGCCGCGCGTTGACGGTGTAGAGCAATGGGATGCGGACATTGTCCGCAAGGCTCATCGAATGGAACGGTTTCGGCAGCTGAAAGCTGCGTGCCAGCCCGAGCCGGGTGCGCTCGTGCGCGATCAGCCCGCGCAAATCCTTGCCCTCGAAATGGATGCTGCCGGTTTCGTTGTGCAGCGTGCCGGTCAGGCAATTGACGAGGGTCGATTTTCCCGAACCGTTAGGCCCGATAAGGCCGAGTCGCTCGCCCTTGGCGATCGTCAGGTCGATGCCCTCAAGCGCGACAAACCCGCCAAAGCGCTTGCCGAGGCCCCTGACCTCGAGCAGCGGCGGGCCGGCTTCCGCCGTCATGCTTCCCGCCGCCGCCACGCCTGCACCAAACCGACGATGCCGTTGGGCGCGATAACCACGAACAGAATAAGCAGAACCCCGACGATCAGCAGGTTCAAGGCCGACGAGATCGTCACCGTCGCCAGTTGCTGGATCGTGCCGAGCAGGATCGAACCGATCACCGGGCCGATCCAGCTCTGCATCCCGCCGATCACCGGCATCGCGACGCTGTTGACCGCATAGGCGAGGTTGAAACTCGAGGCCGGGTCGAGATAGGTCACATAGTAGGGCAGCGGCGCGCCCGCCATGCCCATCAACGCCCCCGACAATGCGGTCGAGATCAGCTTCATGCGCAGCGTCGGGACGCCGCTCGCCTCGGCCGCCAATTCGTCGTCGCGGATCGAGTTGAGGCCGAGGCCGAACCGCGAGCGCTCGATCGTGCGGGCGATGCCGACCGAGACCACCGCAAGCAGCGTCATCAGCGAGAACAGGTATTGGATGTAACCGCCGCCGAGCGGGGCGTTGGCCGGGCGGATGATGTAGATGCCGCGCGACCCGCCGACATAGTCCCAGTTCACGATCAGCGTTTGCACCACAATCGTGAAGGCCAGCGTCGCAATCGCAAAGAACACGCCGCGCAACCGCAAGGTCAGATAGCCGGTGCCGAGCCCCATCAGGCCCGAGACCAGGCCGCCGGCCACGATCATCACCGGCAGCGGCACCGGCGCCATCGTGATGTCGAACGTCTTGTGCAGCGTCGCCGGCAGCTTGTGCAGCACCGCCGCGCTGTAGGCGCCGGCGGCAAAGAACGCGCCGGTGCCGAAATTGGTGTAGCCGGTATAGCCGCCGAGAATGTTCCATGCGGTCGACAGCACGATGTATTCGAGCACGACATAGCCCGCGAAGTAGAAATACTCGTTGGTGATCGTCAGCCGCGAGGCGACGACAAAGACTGTGCCGACCGCGACGATCAGGACCCAGAAGAGCGAGTTGGAGACGCGCATCCGCTAGCGCCCCAGCAAGCCGGCCGGGCGTACCGCCAGCGTGATGAGCAGCAGACCGAACGCGACCGCCGGCGCCCAAGAGGGGCCGTAGAACGTCGCAGTAATGCTCTCGACGATGCCGAGCAGCATCGATGCCAGCAGCATGCCGGGCATGCTCGTCATGCCGCCCAGCACGCAGATCGCAAAGATGCGGCCGATATAGTCGCGGCCGATCGACGGCTCGACCGGCTGGATGATGATCAGAAACGCACCGGCGACCGCACAGGTGGCGATCGAAATGCCGAAGGCGATCTGCTTGATTCGGGTCGGGCTTGCCGCCATCAGCTGCAGCGCCCCCGGGTCCTGCGACACCGCGAGGATCGCACGGCCGATAAAGCTGCGGCTCAGGTAGAGCTGCACGACGCCGACCATGACCAGCGAGAACACGCACGGCAGCAGCATCCGCAACGGCAGCTCGACAATGCCGAGATGGATGCTGGGGCCGATGTAGCGCGCCTCGACAAAGCGGTAATCGACGCCAAAGACCAGCACCAGCGACACTTCGCCGACAAACAGCAGGCCGAAAAAGAACGCGAGCCCCTGGATCGCCTGCTCGCCGCGCCGCTCGAAGGCGTAGTAATAGAGCCGATAGACCACCATTCCGAGCAGGAAGAACAAGGGCGTCGTCACGACACCGATGACGATCGGGTCGACACCCCAGGTGCCGTTGATCACATAGGCGGCATAGCAGCCGAGCAGGATAAACGCCGGCTGCGAGATGTTGGCGATGTCGAGCATGCCGAACGAAATCGTCACGCCGATACTGACCGCGGCATAGAAACCGCCGAGCAGGATGCCGGCGACGACCGCGTTGAGCAGCAGATCGAACGAGACGAGCATCGGCGGTGGCGCTGTGCGAGACGGAGCCGCTAGCGGCCGCCGCCAGACGCTATGCCCGGAGGCGGCGCGGCCTCCGCGCCGGCGTTGCTGCTGGTCATGACGCTTCCCCCGATGCCCGCGGCGCTGCCGTCCGGAGCACCCCGCGCCGCATTAGACCAGCATCGGCGAGTTCTGTTAAGCGCGACGCTACCGCAGCGATGGTTGGCTCACGCCCGACCGCGGCGTGCGGCCCGTTTGGCGAGGTCGGGATCCTCTTCGGCGATCGCCTGCTCGGGGTGCGGCTCCTCAAGGGTCCACGGCACCGTCGCGACCGCCACATCAGGGCCGCCATGACGCAACAGCATCCGGCGCAGGCGCATCGCACGGCCGGTGTGCAGCAGGAAATCCCACCAATGCGCTTTAACCAGCTCGGGCAGGACGATCGAAATGGCGCGGCGCGGGTGCTTTCGCCGCAGCTCGCCCACCAGCTTCAGCAACGGTCCGGCGACGCTGCGGTACTCGGAGGAAACCTGCGTCAGCACAGGCGGCCGCAGGCCCCGCGCCTCGATGGGCCCGTGCACTCGCTCGCGCCACTCCTTGCGGAAGCTGTGCCGGTCGGCTCGCGCGTCGAGTTCATCGCCGCGAAGCACGTGGACCGCGAAAATTTCCGGCGAAGTCCGCAACGCGTAAGCGATAGCCAGCAGAAACAGGCGGTCGATGCGCTTGACCGGAATGATCGCGATCGGCGGCGCGATCTCGTCGAGGTCGAGCCGGGAGCGGTCCGCGAGTTGGCGCTCCGCCTGATCGTAATAGCGGTGGATCAACAGCAATCCGCCAAGCACAAGCGGAATGGCGATGACGGTGATCCAGGCTCCTTCGAGGAACTTGGCCGCCACGATGACGGCGAGGGCACAGATCGTGACGCACGCACCGGTGCCGTTGATCGTCAAGCGAAAGAGGGTCCCGATCGACCGCCGCTGCCGCAGGCGGCGGTACCAGTGCATCGCCATGCCGGTCTGGGACATGGTGAAGGCGAGAAATGCGCCGACCGCAAACAGCGGGATCAGCCGGTCGGTGATGCCGCCGAACACCGCCAGCAGCAGTCCGGCCGTCGCGCTCAGCCCCAAAATCCCGGCCGAAAACACCAGGCGGCGGCCGGGCTGCGCGAAAGCGTGCGGCAAGTAGCCATCGACCGCCACCAGCCGGCACATCCGCGGAAAGTCGACAAAGCTTGTGTTGGCTGAGAGGGACAGCACCGCGAGCAGGCTGCCGATCGCGACAAAATAGAGCCAGCCGCGCCCGATCACGGCACCGCAGAGCTGCGACAAGACGCTCTGGTAGTCCGGCTTTGTCTGGTCCATCGCGCCGATGCCGTAAGCGTGCGCCAGAAACGCGATCCCGGCGAGCAGCAAGCCGAGGATAAAGACGATCGCGGTCAGCGTGCGGTGCGCATGTGTCACCGGCGGCTCGCGGAAGGCGCTGACCCCGTTGCTGACCGCTTCGACACCGGTCATCGCGGTGCATCCGCTGGCGAAGGCGCGCAGCAGCAGCCACAGGGTCACCGCCTCGCTTGCCGCTTGCATCCGAGGCGGCGGCACCACCGGGGTCGGTGCCCCGCCGGCCGCCAGCGCGCGCCAGCAGCCAAAGCAGATAATGCCGACAAAGCTGGCGACAAAGACATAGGTCGGCAGCGCGAATACGAGGCCCGATTCGAGCGTCCCCCGCAGGTTCACGAGCGTGATCAGCAGCAGCACAGCAAGACAGAGCCACAACGTGTACGGATGCAGCGACGGCGCCGCCGAGGTCAGGGCCCCGATGCCCGCCGAAATCCCGACGGCGACGTTGAGCACGTAGTCGATCATCAGCGCCGTCGCTGCGACCAATCCCGCGGGCTGACCCAGATTCTCTTTGGCGACGGTATAAGCCCCGCCGTTGCTTGGATAGGCCTCGATCGTCTGCCAGTAAGACAGGTAGAGCAGCCCCAGGAGCACGAGCACGGCGGCCATCACCGGGCCTATTTCACGCACCCCCGCGGCCCCGGCCGGCAACAGGATCGTCAGCGCGGCCTCCGGACCGTAAGCCGACGAACCCAGACCATCCAACCCCATCGCCGGCAAGCCCTCGAGCGACGTCAGCTTGCGGGTTTCGCCTTCCCGGTTCGCCAGCTTCCGCCCGATCAGCACCGTTGCGAGCTTCATACCCATCCCTTGGTCGCGCGGCGGCGCGCATTAACAAACGCGGCTTCCGCAGCGGTGTTCAGTCGCGGGCCGAGGCTCTAAGATCGCGTGCGAAAGGGAGAGTATGGACGGATCGTTCGAGCCGCGGCTTGAGGATCGTCGGCTGCTGACCGGCGCCGGGTCGTTTCTCGACGACGAGATCGCGCCGGGCGCGGTCTGGGCCGTCTTCGTGCGCTCGCCGTACGCCTTCGCCGATATCGATGGCATCGATCTGAGCGCGGCGCTGGCCGCGCCCGGTGTGCTTGCGGTGCTGACCGCCGCCGACCTCGAGGCTGCCGGGATCGGCACCGTCTCGGTGCCGATCCCGGTGCCGGGCGCGCCCGCGATGGCCGCCCCGCCGCGCCCCTCGCTCGCCACCGGCGCTGTCCGCCATGTCGGCGAGGCGGTGGCGATGGTCGTCGCCGAGAGCGAGGCTGCGGCACGCGACGCCGCCGAGCTGGCCGCGGTCGATTATGCGCCGCGCGATGCGGTCGCCGACATTGCCCGCGCTGCCGAAGCCGGCGCGCCGCAGCTTTATCCGGACGTGCCGGGCAACCTTGCCGTCGACTGGAGGCCGCACGGCGGCACCGCCGACGAGCGTGCGGCGCTCGACCGCATCTTTGCCGGGGCCGCGCACGTCGCGCGGGTGCGGCTGGTCAACCAGCGCATCGCGATGGCGCCGCTGGAGCCGCGCGCCGCGGTTGCCGCGTACGACGCGGCCGCCGACCGCTATGTGCTGCACGTCGCCTCGCAAAGCGCATTCGCGATGCGCCAGCATGTCGCGCGCACGATGGGGCTGCCGGTCGAGAAGCTGCGCATCGTCAGCGGCGATGTCGGCGGCGCTTTCGGGATGCGCACGTCGGGCTATCCCGAATACCCGGCGATGCTGCTCGCGGCCAAGCGGCTCGGCCGGCCGGTGCGCTGGCGGTCGACACGCCAGGAAGGCTTTGTCACCGACAATCAGGCGCGCGACACGGTGATCGAAGGCCGGCTGGCGCTGGATCGCGACGGCCGGTTCCTCGCGCTCGACATCGACTGCCTCGCGGCGCTCGGCGCCTACCACACCTCGCACGGCGCCTTTATCGCCACCGTCAACTTCGCGCGCTGCCTGCCGTGCATGTACGACATCCCGGCGATCGGCCTGCGCATCCGCTGCCTGTTCACCAATACGGTGCCGACCGGGCCGTATCGCGGCGCCGGCCGCCCCGAGGCGAATTACTGCGTCGAGCGGCTGGTCGACGAGGCGGCGCGGCTGACCGGTATCGACCGCATCGCGCTGCGCCGGCGCAACCTGATTGCACCCGAGTGCATGCCCTACAAGACCGCGGTCGGCACCACCTACGACAGCGGCGAGTTCCCGGCACTGTTCGACGAGGCGCTGGCGCGCGCCGACATTGCCGGCTTTGCGGCGCGCCGGACGGCGTCGCAGGCGGCCGGCAAACGGCGCGGGCTCGGCGTGTCGTGCTTCCTGGAGATTGCCGGCGGCCAGCCCGGCGAAGGCGCGGCGATCGGCTTTCCGGGGCAGAGCAAATTGCTGCTGGCGATCGGGGTGCAGGCGAGCGGGCAGGGTCACCGCACGGTCTACCGCCGGCTCGTCGCCGACCGGCTCGGCATTCCGGCGGACAGCATCGAGGTGGCGCACGGCGACAGCGACGACGAGATACCGAGCGCCGGCGCGGTCGCCTCGCGCTCGACGATGTCGGTCGGCGGCGCGGTCGCGGCCGCGGTCGATGCGGTGATCGAACAAGGGCGCCACCTTGCCGCGCATGTGCTGGAAGCCGCCGCCGCGGACATCCACTATCGCGACGGTGTGTTCGAGATCGCCGGCACCGACCGCAACGTTGCGCTGTTCGAACTCGCCGAGCGGGCGGGGACGTTCGGCGAGAGCCTCGACACGCGTAGCAGCTACGACGCGGTCTCGTCCTTCCCCAACGGCGTCCACATCGCCGAGGTCGAGATCGACCCCGGCACCGGCCGCACCGCGCTCGCCGCGTATACCTGCGTCGACGATTGCGGTCGCGTGTTGCAGCCGGTGCTGGTCGAAGGCCAGGTGCAGGGCGGTGTCGCGCAGGGCGCCGGCCAGGCGCTCTTGGAATGGGCGCAATACGATGCCGACAGCGCCCAACTGGTCGCCGGGTCGTTTATGGATTACGCGATGCCGCGCGCCGACGATCTGCCCGACATCGTCAGCGATCTGCGTCCGGTGCCATGCGCGACGAACCCGCTCGGGGTCAAAGGCGTCGGCGAGGCCGGCACCACCGCTTCGCTCGCCGCGGTGATGAACGCGGTCGCCGACGCCGGTGCCGTTATTGACATGCCCGCCACCCCCGAGCGCGTCTGGCGCGCGCTGCAGCCGAAGCAAGCGGAATGACCCGTCGTGCGCCCTTCGAGGCTTCGCTGCGTGCAGCGCCTCAGGATGAGGAGGTTTTGCCCCCGTCTTCCACGGCCCCTCATCCCGAGGTGCGACCGGGGGAGCCTCGGCTGACGCGCTTGCCGGAATGCAGCCAACACAGAAGGATGTAAGGCATGAGCAACGTGACCCTCGCCCAGGCATCGACCATCGTCGATACCGCGATCGCCAAGGGCCGCGCGCTGAGCCTGCACCCGCTGACCGTCGTGGTGCTCGATGCCGGCGGTCACATGGTGGCGATGAAGCGCGAGGACAAATCCGGCATTCTGCGCGCCGAAATCGCCACCGGGAAAGCCTGGGGCACGCTCGGCATGGGGTTTGGCGGGCGCGAGTTCGCCCGCCGAGCGGCAGGCGGCGGCGGGCTGTTTCTGACCGCGCTGATGCAGGCCTCGGGCGGCCGCATCGTCCCCGCGCCGGGCGGCGTGCTGATCCGCGATGCGGCGGGCGACATCGCCGGCGCCGTCGGGATCAGCGGCGACACGTCCGACAAGGACGAACTCTGCGCGGTCGCCGGCATCGAAGCCGCCGGCTTGCGCGCCGATACCGGCGAAAACCCCGGCTGATGCCGAAGATTTAGTTCGCGGCGAGCCGGAAGCCGGAGAGGCCGTCCTTGGCGATCTCGCCCGGCAGGTCGAGTTCCCATTGCAGGTAGTTGCGCATCGCCTGCGCCGCGCCCTCGTCGGTCTCGTGCCGGTTGTGGTTCCAGAAGATGAAATCGATCCGCTCGCTGTCGCGCGGATCGCCGGGCGAGGCGACCACCGGCAGCCCGGCAGCGCGCCACGCCGCGATCCCGCCTTCGACCAGCGCGAGCTGCGCCGAACTCAACCCGCCGAGATCGCCCGCCGCAAGCCGCGCCACGTCGTCGTCCTCCGCAAAAATGAAAATGCGCGGCGCCTGGAGCACATCCGCGGGGAGGCGGTCGAGCCGCGGGCGGATCGTCCACACTGCCCCCGGCGGGTGCGCTTCCCGGTACGCCGCGCTGGCGCCGAGCACGATCGCCGCCGCGCCCTCTTCCAACAATTTGGCGGCTGCCGCAGGCGCAACCGCGGCGAGGCGCGGCAGCTCCGGCCTCTGCCCAGCGTTGCCGCCAGTCTCCAGCGCCGCGCCGTCGAGCGCGCGGTCGAGCACGTTGACGTCCCAGCCGAGCTGCTGCAGCCAATGCGCGGTCATCACCGCGCGTGTGCCGGTGTCGTCGACCAGTACGACGCGGGCGCCGCGCGTCGCGCACCAGCGGTCGATCGCCTGCACCAGCTGGCCGCCTTGTGCCGAGACCGAGCCCGGCAGATGTCCGGCGGCAAACTCTTCGGGCGTGCGTACATCGAGCAGATAGGTGGTGCGGGTCGCCGCCTCGCGCTGCCACGCGGCCAGCGTCGCGCGGTCGATGCGTTTCACGCCGAACCGCCGCGCCACGTCGGCGGCGTGTTTGGCCGCGGCGGCCGCAGCGTCGGCGCCCACCGGCGGCACCGATTGGCTGGTGTTGCGCTCCAGCTCGAGCCCGGCAAGCCGCCAGGCCTGCGTGCCGCCTTGCAGCGAGACCACCCGGTTGGGGACCCCGGCATTGATCAGCGACTGCGCGCCGATGATGCTGCGCGTACGGCCGGCGCACGAGACGACGACGAGCGTGTCGGGATCGGGCACCAGCTCGGCAAAGCGGTGGACCAGCTCGGCGCCGGGGCAGGTCTGCGCACCCGGAACATGAAAGCGGTTGAATTCCTCGACCGTGCGGCTGTCGAGAATCTTGAGCTTGCGGCCGCTGCGCTGCATCTCGTGCAGCTCGGCGGCGGTGACATGCGGCGTATGGCTTTCGATCTCGACGATCTCGGCAAAGGCCTTGCTCGGCACATTGTTGCTCGGGAACAGCGGGTAGCCGGCCGCCGACCACGCCGCGACGCCACCCGCGACCACCGCCACATCGCGGTAGCCGAGCCCGGCCAAGCGGCGCGCCGCGCGGTCGGCGACGCCGTCATCGTCGTCGATCAGCACAAATCGGGTCGATGGGCGCGGCACCAGCCGCAGGATGTCGAGCTCGAGCCGGCTGTACGGCGCGTTGACCGCCAGCAGCGGGTGGCCGTCGCAATGCGGCCCCTCCTCGCGCACGTCGATAAACGCGATCTCGCCGCCATCGGCGAGCCATTCGCGCACGGTTGCGACGTCGATCGATCGGGCCTCGGCCATCCCGTTTCTCCCCGGCTGCTTTCCGGCACACGATGGCGGAAGTGGGCCGGCCGCAGCAACGGCTTTTGCCGGCGGTGCCGCTGCGACATGCCGACCTAGTATGGCGGCGATAGAAAAGCGGTATTTCGCATATCGCTGCCGCGCTCCTACTTTTGCCGGAGCAAGGGAGGCGCAGGCAGATGCGATTTGGTCTCTTTGGCAGCGCGCAGGCGAAACGGCCCGAGCCGGGGGCGGAGCTGACGGACAGCAGCCAAGGGTTTCGCGAGTGGATCGACAACAATGTCGAGGCCGAGGCGCTCGGTTTCCATTCGACCTTTGTCGTCGAGCACCACTTCACCGGCTTCGGCCAGGTCTCGGCAAGCCTCAACCTGTTGACATGGCTCGGCGCGCGCACCACCACGCTGCGCCTCGGCACCGCGGTGCTGGTCCTGCCGTGGCACAACCCGGTGCTCTTGGCCGAGCAGGCGGCGACGCTCGACCTGCTGTCCGGCGGGCGGCTCGATTTCGGCGTCGGCAAGGGCTACCGCTACAACGAGTTTGCCGGTTTTGCGATGCCGATGGACGAGGCCGACGGCCGCTTCGACGAGTCGATGGACGTCATCACCAAGGCCTTCACCCTCGACCGGCCGTGGAGCCACAAGGGCCGGTACTGGCAATTCGGCAACGTCATCGTCGAGCCGCCGCCGGCGACCCGGCCGCACCCGGCGATCTGGATGGGAGCCGGGTCGGAGCGCTCTGTGCGCCAGGTCAGCGACCGCGGCTACAACCTGCTGCTCGGCCAGTACGATTTGATGGAGGACGTGATCCGCCATGTCGCGCAGTTCAAGCGCGACGTGACCGCACAAGGCCGCGCGTACGACCCGATGCAGGTCGCGGTCGCCCGCGCGGTGCATTTCGCCGATACGCCCGGGGAGCTGGAGGCCGCGCAACTCCGCCGGCTGCAGGGCCATATGCGGATCAACAAGCTCGCCGAAAAGCCCGGCGACGACCGCGAGCGCTTCGTGCACAACGAGGCCGAGATGCGCAAGCTGTGCGACGACACCGCGATCTTCGGCACGACCGACCAGATCATACGCAAGTTCGAGGCGCTGCGCGCCGGCGGCGTCGAGTACGCGATCGTCAATTTCGGCGGCTCGATCGAGAACATCCGTCGTTTCGCCAAGGAGGTGATGCCGCATTTTGCGGGCGCGCCGCGGCTGCAAGACGCCGCCAAATGACCCGAAGGGTCACCCCGGCGCCGGCCGGGGTCCACAAGGCCACACCCGCAGACCGCTCGTGGGGGGCCCGGCTGTCCCCGGGAAACGGAACCGGCGGGCTATGCCGTCCAGGGATGGCGCGGCGGCGGGGCGGGCGGCGCGCCGGGGGGCGCCGGCTCGCCCAACGCCGCGGCGAGAACGTCACGGAAGCGGCTCGGCCGCAGCGCCGCGTGACTGGCACGGTCGAGCGCGCCGCGCAGGTCGCGGTTTTCATGCCGCAGCCCGTCGACGATCTGCGCCGAGGCCGCCCGGAAATCGGCAAAGCTTTGCTGTTCGGCCTCGATTTCCTCGCTCAGCGCGCGGATCAGCCGCTCCGCCTGACGCAGCCGGGCCAGCGCCGCGAGCTGGTTTTGCCGCTCGCGGTCGAGCCGGTGACGCAGATCGCGCGTCTCGGGCTCGCCCGATGCGCCGGCCAGTTCGGCGCAGATTTCGCTGAGCGGAGTGCCCTGGGCGGTGCGTCGAAAACCGTTGACGCCGGCGAGAACCTCATCGTCGCGGGTGCCGGGGTGCAGCGCCACCTCAAGGCAGCGGATCGCGGTCGTCCACTTGTCGCGCTCCATTGCCGCCGAGCCTCGCGCACCGTCTGCCTGGTACGTCAGTGTCGGCGCGGCGCGGTTAACGACCGCTGAACCCGCATCCTGACGCTTCCACGCCCTCGATAAAGACGGACACCGGGACGATTTGTTGCGTCCCGCAACAAATCACCCGCCGGGATGCATCCCGGCGGGTGAGCGGCAACTGGCTGAGAGGGCGCCTATTCGGCGGCGTGCAGCAGGTCGAGGTACTGCTCGTAGATCGCCATGTTCTTGCCGAACGAGATCGCCGCGGCCTGGGCGCCGCAGACAAGATGCATCCAGCGCCACGGCTCGCGCGTGTTGTTGTATTCCTCGATCACCGCGTTGTGGTGCTTGAACGCATGCATCTCGGTGAAGTTGTCGTGGCAGACGATCTCGGCGAGCCGCGCGATCAGCGCCTGCGGGTCGTAGCCGGCCTGCATGTATTGCGTGGCGAGGTTGACCGTCTCGCGCACTTCCGGCACCGCGCGCATCAGCCCCAGATTGGAGACCTGCGACCAGTCGGTCGGCGGCTGGGTGTAGATGCTGTGCTGGATCGCGTCGAGCAGCGCCTCCTGCGAGCGCGGCGGCAGCGCCTTGACCGCGTCCATGTCGGGCTGCGGGGGCGGCTGCATCCGCATCTGGGTCGAGCGGATTTCGGGGCCCAAGTGCCAGTTCAACAGCAGCAGCAGCTTGCTGCGCAGGTTCAACCCTTCCAGCCGGATCAGGTAGCGCCGCAGGTTGATGCTCGTGTGCAGGTGGACATCCATCGGGTTTCCGCCCAGCGAGCGCATGAACAGGCTCGCGGCGCCGATCGACAGCGCCTCGCCGGCGCCGTCGAGCGACAAGCCCTTGGCCAGCGCACTGGCGATCATCACGGGGATGTCGGCAAATTCCTCGACCTGCCCGATATTCTTGCCGAGCCGGCCGATGGCCACGGTTTCGTCGTCACCGGTTTCCTGCCGGGTCACGCGCTCCATCAGCTTGTTGTCTTTGATCAGCGCGTCGAGTTCCGGGGTCGCCGGCGCGATCGGGAAGCGCGCCGCGTATTTGACCGAGGGGCGCATCAGCAGTGACAGGTACTGCTTGTCGAGGACGCCGGCCTCAAACGCGCGCCACGCGTAGCCGGGAAACACAAAATAATGGTCGTCGATGTTGTTCTTGGGGATGGCGACGCTCATCAGCAGATCGAAGGCCTCGATCGCCGGCACATTGTCCCAGATCCACTGGTAGATATGATCCGCCTTGAGGCTTTCGCCGCGGCTGCAAGCGAGCAGAAATGCCGCTTTCGCCGCCTCGAAATCCGTGAAATTGAGCGGCGCGAACTCAAGCAGCTGGTAGGGGCTCGTTTCCGGCGCGTTGATATGCTTGTTCGACAGCGCGACGTGTTGCAGCACCGGCACGAACTTGTCTTCGCCGTCGAGCCGTTTCACCAGGTTCGACAGCGCGTAGAGGCCGGCGAGCGGATGCAACGGCCCGCCGTGATGGCCGGGGGGCAGGTCGGACGACCGCGTCACCGCCAGCGCCGAGGCCGTCAGCATATCCTCGGTCGATACGCCGCCCCGCAGCTTTTCCAGCGTCTTGTCGACGATCTCCGACGGTGGCGTGTCCTCGATGAACTGGACCAAGGGCTCGATTGAGGCTGGGTACTGAACGCGCTGCGCTACGGGCATGGTGATCCTCCGTGTCGGGCTCACTCTTCGTTCACAGGAAACAACAATAACCGCGAGTCAACCCTCCTAATAATGTTCTTTTGGCAGGTTGAGGTGCGGGAAAACGCTGTGCACGTGCGGATGGAACACGGTGCGCGTCTGCCGGATGTACGACCGGTCGAGCTCGGCATAGCCGGTGACGCCCAGCAGCGACAGGCAGATGCGGACCTCGTCTTCGAGGATTTCGAACAGCCGCACGACGCCCGGTCCGCCCGCTGCCGCGAGACCGTAGACGTAGAGCCGACCGCAAGCGACCGCGTCGGCGCCGAGGATGATCGCCTTGACGATGTCGGTGCCGCGGTAGAAGCCGCCATCGATCATGATCTTGGCGCGGCCCTTCACCGCCTCGACCACTTCGGGCAGCACGTCGAGCGAGCCGACCCCCTGGTCGAGCTGACGGCCGCCGTGGTTCGAGACGTAGACGCAGTCCACCCCGTGATCGACCGCGATCGTCGCATCCTCGTGCGTGGCGATGCCCTTGAGGATGACCGGCAGTTTCGAGATGCGCTTGACGCGCTCGATGTCCTTCCAGTTGAAACGCGCCTGGTAGATGCGCGCGTCGCCCGGCCGCACGCGCCGGCGCTCATGGCGCTTGGCGATGTCGCGCTCGCGCCGCGAGTAGCTGTCGGTGTCGACCGTCAGGCAGAATGCGTCGTAGCCGGCGGCGGCGGCGCGGTGGACGTGGTCGTCGACCCAGGCCTCGTCGCCGCGCACGTAAAGCTGAAAGATCTTGAAGCCGTTGCCCGACGCCTCGGCGGTCTTCTCCAACCCCGGGTGCGACACCGACGACAGGATGATGCCATTGCCGAACGCGGCGGTCGCCGCGGCGACCGTGGCGCCGCCGCCGGGCTCGAAATTTTCGAGGCTGCCGACCGGCGCACACAGCACCGGCAGCCGTAATTTCTTGCCGAACAGCTCCTTCGAGCAATCGACGTCGCTGACGTCGCGCAGCACACGGGGCCGCAGGCCGATCGCGTCGATCGCCATCCGGTTGCGCGCCAGGGTGGTTTCGGTTTCGGAGCCGCCGATCAGGTAATCCCAGTTGTTGCGGTTGAGGTTCTGCCGCGCGACCGTGACGAACTCGTGCAGGTTCTGAAAGCGGTATTCGAGGTTGTCTTCGTCGGACATCGGCGGCAGGCCTTTGCTGGTGGGGCGGTTTTGCGGCGTGGAGCCTAGCGGACGAGCCATGCAGCGGCAACCGGCGGCTGCGCCCACTTTGCGCTTGGGGCGGGTTGCGCGAGATGGCTACGATGACCGTTGCAAGGATCGAACCAGCTGCA
>JAFAWI010000208.1 GCA_019241915.1 Alphaproteobacteria bacterium | reverse complement strand
AGGATCGGGATGAAGGCGCCTCCTGACGCGCCCGCCCCCTTCGCTCATCACGACAACTTGTTTCCGCTTTTGCGGCTCGTACTCGGCTGAGGCCATGGCGATTCGCTGGGGCGGTTTGACCTCGTGCTTGACCCTTACCTCGATGTTGCTGACATGGGCGATCCCGCTGACATGGGCGTATGAGGGCAACGCCGAAGATGCGGCGCAGCTGTGCCGAGAAACGGCAACCGACGATATTGTGCGCCCGATACCGCCGATGCTGGTCCTCTCAGCCAAGCAGGTCTTCAGCCTCAGGATGCCGGACCAACAAGTCCAGCGTTCCACGGTATTCCGGTGCGTCAGCGGCCGGGTGGTTATGTGCTCGCTCGGGGCGAATCTGCCTTGCGGCAAGGCGAACTTTGCCCGCCATCTTCCAGGCGCCGAGGCTTGGTGCCGCGACCACGCAGATGCCGATATCGTCCCGAAGTTCGCCACTGGCTCCGCTTCAGTCTATAGTTGGCGCTGCGCCGGACGGACCGCGAAAGTCGTCGAGCAAGTGGACGAGGTGGACGAGCGCGGCTTTATTGCCCGTTACTGGAAACCATTAAAGTGACCCGATGGCCGATTCCAGATCGGAAATGAGGTCTGCCGGATCCTCGATGCCGACCGAGAGCCGCAGCAAATCGGCAGGAACGGGGCTGTCGGCACCCTCGACCGAAGCGCGATGCTCGATCAGGCTTTCGACCCCGCCGAGCGAGGTCGCCCGCTTCCAGATCTCTACTCGAGCCGCGGCGACGATGGCAGCTTCGGCACCGCCGTTGAGGCGTACGCTCAGCATGCCGCCAAAGCCCCCGGTCATCTGACGCGCCGCGACCGCATGTCCGGGATGCTTCGGCAACCCCGGATATAGCACCTCCAGCACCCGAGGATGGCGGGACAGCGCCTCGGCGATCTGCTGGGCCGACCGGCAAGCACGTTCGACCCGCGGAAAGAGGGTGCGCATGCCGCGGAGCAGGAGATAAGCCTCGAAGCTGCCCAGGACTGCGCCCCCGCTGCTTCGCGCGGCGCAGAGGCGCGCCCAAAACCCGTCTTCACGCGTAGTGGTCAGGCTGCCGGCGATGACGTCGCTGTGGCCATTCAGGTATTTGGTCGCCGAATGCATGACGAGGTCGGCCCCGAAATCCAGTGGCCGCGTCAAGACCGGCGTTGCCGCGGTGCTGTCGACTGCGAGCAGCGCGCCAGCGGCGTGGGCGATTTCGGCCGCACCGGCAATGTCGGTCACCGACCATAACGGGTTCGCTGGGGTCTCGATCCACACAAGGCGCGTGCGGTCTGCGCGGACCGCCCGG
This sequence comes from Alphaproteobacteria bacterium, assembly GCA_019241915.1. Classification (GTDB taxonomy): domain Bacteria; phylum Pseudomonadota; class Alphaproteobacteria; order ATCC43930; family CGMCC-115725; genus DATARH01. The sequence continues at coordinate 915 of JAFAWI010000208.1, read as the reverse complement.
CGCAGGGCGTCGAGTGCGGCCGCGTCGACGAACTCCACTTCGATCCCCCAAGCCTCGGCAAAATTCCTCAGCCAGTTCCGCAAGCCCCAGTACATGACCTGCGGCGCGACGACATGGGCATCTCGCGGAAGGCAGTGGAAGACCGCGGCCGCAGCTGCCATCCCGGAAGAGAACAGCAGCGATGCGGCCCCGCCTTCGAGCGCCGTCAGCAGGGCCTGCGGCTGGTCATAGGTCGGGTTGTCGGCGCGACCATAGCTCCGCCCGCGGCGATACTGGTTGTCGGGGTCGCGCAAAAACGTTGTTGCCGTGTGGATCGGCAAGACGACGGCACCGGTCGACGCGTCGGTCGAGCCCAGCGCCTGCGCGGCAAGGGTGGCGGGATGCAGCGTTTTACGGTTCATCATGTTTCCGCTGTGGCGGTGCGTGCCTGGGCGACGGCGTGGATCTGGTCGCGCAAAGTCGGCTCGGCGCCGAACAGGCGATTAAGATCGCGCGCCGCCAAAGTTAGAAGCTGGCAATATCCCAAGGCCACGACATCAGCGGTGCGGCGGTCGGCGACGAGCAGAGCGAGCTCGCCAAAAAAATCGCCGCTGCCGAGCTGAATCGGAGTGGGCGGGATCCGCACTTCGACCGCGCCCGAAGAAATGAAATACATCGCGTCGCCGCGCTCGCCCCTGTGGACGATGACCTCGTCCGGAACGGCAAGCCGCGGCCGCAACAGACGAGCGACAGAGCGCCGAGCCTTCGCATCGAGAGCCGCGAAGATCGGGACGCGACCAAGCAGATCTTCGCGCTTCAGCCCAAGATCGAGGGCCGGCCGCACCTCCACCGCACGCCGGCGCGGCCGCAACTTACGCTGCAAATCCTCATACATGTCTTGATTAATCATCGATTCGGCGCGCAACCGCCGGTATC
>JAFAWI010000003.1 GCA_019241915.1 Alphaproteobacteria bacterium | reverse complement strand
AGCGGCCAGCGGCATCATGCCCAGCAGCCCCAGCACGATCACAAAACGCCACATTGTTCCCCTCCCGATTTTATCGCATGGATGCCTCGTATTCGGCGGTGCGCCCCCGAAGAATGCAGGCCCTGACGGGTCCGCCGACATAGCCGAGCCCGCCGCCGTCAGGGTTCGCGGCCGCGTAGCCGGTCCACAGCACGACCAAGCCGCGAGCGATCGCGGGCTAGCTGGAAATGTGCCGTCTCGGCCATCGGGTTCGGATCGTAGCTGCTGGGAAGCCGCAGGCATAGCAGCCAACGGCTTAGCCGACATGACACGTTGGTGACGACGGCGTATCGTCGGCCCTCGGTGTTTGCGGCAAAGAGCACTCGATGGCGCTTTCGATCCGCCAGATACATCCGGTTTTTGTCGGCGAGGTGAGCGGGGTTGATCTGCGCCGCAAGCTGTCGCCGGACGACATTGCGGCGATCGACGATGGCATGGACCGCTATGCGGTGCTGGTGTTCCACGACCAGGACATCAGCGACGAGCAGCAGATCGCCTTCAGCCGCAATTTTGGCGAAATCGAGAATTCGGCCGGCGGCACGGTGACGAAGCCGCAGGAGAAGCGGCTCAACCCGCTGATGAACGATGTCTCGAACCTCGGCCGGGACCATAAGCCGCTTGCGCGCAACGACCGCACCCGGCTGTTCAACCTCGGCAACCAGTTGTGGCATTCCGACAGCTCGTTCCGCGCCGTCCCGGCTAAATACTCGATCCTCTCCGGCCGCATCGTCGTCGATAAAGGCGGCAACACCGAGTTCGCCGATATGCGCGCCGCGTATGACGCACTCGCTGAAGAAATGAGAGCCGTGGTGGAACCGCTCGTGTGCGAGCACTCGCTGATGTATTCGCGCGGGCTGCTCGGATTTCCCGAGTTCACCGAGGAGGAGCGGGCGATGTTCCGCCCGGTGCGCCAGTCGCTGGTGCGGACGCATCCGAGGAGCGGACGCAAGTCGCTCTACCTGTCCTCGCATGCCGGCACGATCGTCGGCTGGCCGATGCCGGAGGCGCGGGCGTTCTTGCGCGACCTCAACGAGGAGGCGACGCGGCCGGAAAACGTTTACGTCCACAAATGGCGGCGGTTCGATCTCGTGATGTGGGACAACCGCCAGACGATGAACCGAGTGCGGCGTTTCGACGAGGCCCAAGTGCGCGACATGCGGCGTACCACGGTGGCGGGCGACGCACCCACCGTGGAGCAGGAAGCGGCCTGAGACAAACGAGAGCGCCGGCCCCTTGCCGCGCGAGCGAGAGGGCCGGCCAGCCGGGGTAAAAAATTGGCCGGGAAAGCGCCGAGCGTACCCAATCGAGGCTGGATCACCGCCTCGATCATGCTGGCGAACATCATGCAAGGCGTCGATAACACAATCGCCAATGTCGCCTTGCCGCATATCCAAGGCAGCCTCTCAGCATCGCAGGACCAGATCGCCTGGGTGCTGACTTCGTACATCGTCGCCGCTGCGATCACGATGCCGCTGACGGGCTGGCTCGCCGGCCGGCTCGGCATCAAGTACGTGTTCCTCGCTTCGGTCACCGGCTTCACCATCGCCTCGGCGCTGTGCGGCGCCGCGACCAGCCTCGAGCAACTCGTGCTGTACCGCGCCCTGCAAGGGGTGTGCGGTGCGGGGCTGATCCCGCTGTCGCAGGCGACGCTGCTCTCGATCAACCCGCCGGAACGGCACGGCCACGCGATGGCGGTCTACGGTATCGGCACGATCATGGGGCCGATCAGCGGGCCGCTGCTCGGCGGCTACCTGACCGAGTATTACAGCTGGCGCTGGATCTTCTACGTCAACCTGCCGGTCGGCATCCTGTGCACGGCGGGCATCATCGCCTTTATCCGGCCCAGCCGGAACGTCCATCGCGAGCAATTCGACGCGTTGGGCTTCATGTGCCTGAGCTTTGCGGTCGGCGCGATGCAGCTGATGCTCGATCGGGGCGAACTGAAAGACTGGTTTCACTCGCGCGAGATTTGGGTCGAAGCCGCGGTCGCGGTGCTCGCGTTCTATCTGTTCGCCGTGCATACCGCGACCACAGCCGGGCGCTCGTTCATCAACCGCGACCTGCTGAAGAACGTCAATTTTATCGCCGGTACGCTGTTGATGTTCGCGGTCGGCGCGATCATGACCGGCACGCTGGCGCTGCTGCCGTCGATGATGCAGCAGCTGATGAACTACCCGGTGTTTACGACCGGCATCGTCACCGCGCCGCGCGCCTTCGGGACGATGGTGGCGATGTTCTGTGTGGCCCGGGTGATCAACCGCATCGACAACCGGCTCATCATTTGCTTCGGCTTTGTGCTGACCGCGTTTGCGATGTGGCAGATGACCGGCTTTTCGCTCGACATGGACCCGCAGCCGATCGTCGTCTCGGGCTTGATCCAGGGCTTTGGCCTCGGCTGCACGTTTGTGCCGCTCAACATCACGGCGCTGTCGACCCTGCCGCGCCACATCCTGACGCAGGGTACCGCCATCCGCAGCCTGATGCGCAATCTCGGCGGCAGCGTCGGCATCAGCGTGCTGGTCGCGATGCTGGCCGAGAACACGCAGACCATTCATTCGCGGCTGGTCGAGACGCTGCGGCCCGACAACCCGCTGCTGCATTCGCCGCTTTTCGCGCCGTCCTACAGCCTGTCGGCGCCGAGCGGTGTCGCGGCGCTCAATGCGGCGGTGACGCGGCAGGCTGCGATGGTCGCGTATATCGACGATTTTAAGCTGATGATGCTGATCGCGCTGGTGTCGCTGCCCTTGCTGCTGTTCTTGCGCGATGCGACGCCGGTGAAGACGGCGTCCGCCGCAGCCCCGGCCGCTGCGCCGGCCGCGGCGGATGATTAGCGGCCGATGAGAGGGGAGGGCGCCAGCGTCGCGGCCGCCGGGCCGCCCAACCGGGACATGATCACCGCGACCGTAATCTGCGCCTGCGTGCTGCAAGGCATCGACACGACGATTGCGAATGTCGCGCTGCCGCACATCCAGGG
>JAFAWI010000694.1 GCA_019241915.1 Alphaproteobacteria bacterium | reverse complement strand
GGATCGCCGAGCGCGGCTGCCTCGACATGCTGTTCTCGGGCGACGGCACCGGCGTGCCCAGCACGTGGCAGGGCTCGCGCGACGCCGCCGTGCGCTGGGGCGTCAGCTGGCCGCGCCAGGAGATGAGCCCGCTGGTCACCGCGATGTCGCGGGTGACGAAACATCTCGGCTTCGGTGTCACCTACTCGACGACCTTTATGCATCCCTATTACATGGCGCGCCTCTTCAACTCGCTGGACCACGTCACCGGCGGCCGGATCGCTTTCAACGTCATCACCTCGACCCGCCGCTCCGATTACGCGAACTACGGGTATGACGACATCGTCAACCACGACGAGCGCTACGACAGGATGGAGGAGTTCATCGATGTCTGCCGCGCGCTGTGGAATTCCGTCGAGCCGGACACGATGATTTGGGACGAGGAAAACGGCCAGGTCGGCGATCCCGCCAAAGTTCATGACGTCGAGCACCGCGGCCGGTTCTTCAAAGTCAGCGGCCCGCTCAATACGCCGCCCTCGCCGCAAGGCCGGCCGGTGCTGCTACAGGCCGGCAACTCGCCGCGCGGCGTGCGTGCCTCAGCCTATGTCGCGGACATGGTATTCGGCGCCGACATGCCGCTCGAACTGCAGGTGAAGCAGCGCAAGATGCTCGACGAGGCGCTCCTCTCGCTCGGCCGCGATCCGGCGAGCACGGGTATCTGCTGGCAGCAGCCTTGCGTGGTCGCGGAAACCGAGCGCGAGGCCGTTGCGCGCCGCGAGTTGCTACTCGACGCGATTCCGGCTGAGGGGGTCGGCGCCTATCTTTCGCACAATGGCGGGTATGATTTCTCCACGCTGCCGCAGCGTTTCACGCTCGGCGAACTGCACCGCGAGATTGTCGCCAGCCAGGCGTCTCCTGGCGGGTTCGTGCGTGAGATGGTGACGCTCCTCGGCGCCGACACCGAAATCACCCGAGGCGACTTTTTCGACCATGGCCGCCGCTTCGCGACCAGCTATACCCGCACGATCGCCGGCACCGCGGCACAGGTCGCCGACATCCTCGAAGAGAAGTTCGAGGCGACCGGCAGCCACGGCGGCTTCATGCTCGGCCATGTCGTCTCGATGCCGCACGACCTCGCGGCAATCGTCGACCTTCTGGTGCCGGAGCTGCAGCGGCGGGGCAGGTTCCGGCACGAGTACGCAGGAACGACACTCCGCAAGAACCTGCTCGACGACGATTAGGAGGTGAGCAATGTCGGATTACCCGCGCGACTTGATCGGTTACGGCGAGACGCCGCCGCACGCGAACTGGCCGAACGGTGCGCGGATCGCGGTTCAATTCGTGATGAATTACGAGGAAGGCGGCGAGAATGCGATCTTCCACGGCGACGTCGCCGCCGAGGCGTTCCTCAACGAATTGGTCGGGGCGCAGCCGGTGCCGGGCCTCAGAAACCCGGTCGTCGAGTCGATGTTCGAGTACGGCAGCCGCGCCGGCTTTTGGCGCCTCTACCGCACCTTCACCTCGCGCCGGGTGCCGATCACCGTGTACGGGGTGGCAATGGCGATGGAACGCAACCCCGCCGCTGTCGAAGCTATGATGAAGGCCGGCTGGGAGATCGCCACGCACGGCTATCGCTGGATCGACTACCAGTACGTTTCGGAGGTGGTCGAGCGCGAGCACATCGCCAAGGCGGTCGAGATACAAGCACGTATGACGGGCGAGCGTCCGCTCGGCTGGTATCAGGGCCGCTGCAGCCCGAATACCCTGCGGCTCGTCGTCGAGGAAGGCGGCTTCCTCTACGCCTCCGACTGCTATGCCGACGACCTGCCTTACTGGGACAGCCGGTACGGCCGGCCGCAGTTGATCGTCCCGTATGCATTCGACAGCAACGACATGCGTTTTGCCTCGCCGCAGGGGTTCAATTCGGGCGATCAGTTCTTTACCTACCTCAAGGACTCGTTCGACGTTCTGTACCGCGAGGGTGCGGAACGCCCGCGCATGATGTCGATCGGCATGCACTGCCGGCTGCTCGGCCGCCCCGGACGCACCGCCGCCCTCGAACGCTTTCTCGATTACGTCGCCGGGCAGGACGGGGTGTGGTTTGCGCGGCGCATCGACATCGCCCGGCATTGGATCGCGACCCACCCATTCCAGGGATGAGGTGCATCACCGGCCGCCGGAAAGGCTTCGCGAATCCAGCACAGCGTCGTGAGTTCGCCCGGTCACTCGATGACAATTGCTTCCAGTCGCAAGCGGGCAATCGCGAAGACCTCGCCGAGAGCGTTTTCGATCTCGATATTGCGGTC
>JAFAWI010000652.1 GCA_019241915.1 Alphaproteobacteria bacterium | reverse complement strand
GCACCGTGCCGCACAGCACCCAATGGCCGCGGGCGGCGGCGGTCAGGTTGTAGAGGTCGCGCAACGTCATCCCTTCGCGCTTGGCCATGTCATAGAGCACGTTGGTAAAGGTCCGGCTGCCCTGAAACGGCGGAGGCGGCGGCACCGGACCGTCGAGGTCGTGGCCGCTTACGTCATAGCCGATACGGCTGGCGACAAGCGTGATGGCGTTGCTGGGGCTGATCCAGCTCTGCAGCTTGGCGAGCTTCGCGCGCGCCTCGCCCTCGGTGGCGCCGACGATCGGCATCACCCCGGGCAGCACCGCGATTTCCTCGGGCGCGCGACGGTATTTCGCCATCCGGCCCTTGAGGTCGGCATAGGCCGCCTTGGCCGGCTCCAGCTCCTGCACCACCGAGAACACGACATCGGCAGTCCGCGCCGCCAGTTCGAGGCCCGACGGCGAGCCGCCGGCCTGGATGATCACCGGGTGACCCTGCGGCGGGCGCGCCTGGTTGAGCGGCCCGCGCACCTTGAAAAAGCGGCCCTTGTGGTTGAGCGGCCGCACCTTGGCGGCATCGACAAACTGTCCGGTCGCCTTGTTGGCGACAATCGCGTCGTCCTCCCAGCAATCCCACAGCCCGAGCACGACATCGACAAATTCCTCGGCGCGCGCATAGCGCAGCTCGTGGTCGAGATGTTCGTCCAGCCCGTAATTCTGCGCCGCCTTGAGGTTTGAGGTGGTGACGACGTTCCACGCCGCGCGGCCGCCCGACAGATGATCAATCGAGCCGAAGGTGCGGGCAACGTTGAACGGCTCGTTGAAGCTGGTCGAGACGGTGGCGCCGAGGCCCACATGCGTCGTCGTCTGGCTCAACGCCGTAATCAGCGTGGTCGGCTCAAACCGGCACATAAACGAGGGATGGTCGCTCGGCTCCATCACCATCGAGTCGGAGATGAACAGCAGGTCGAATCTGCCGCGCTCGGCGATGCGTGCGATCTCCTGCATCGCCGGCAATTCCATATGCGTCCGGAAGGCGCCGTCCATCCGCCAGCCGGCCTGATGATTGCCGGTGCCGAGCACGAACACGCCCATGTGCATCTGTCGCTTCGCCATCGGCCGCGCCTCCCGCTGCGGGCGCATCTTAGCGCGAAATCTGCTCGAGGCGGAGCCGTGCGGTCCGGGGACCCATCAGCCCGATCACCAGGCAGCATGCAACCATCGCCGCAGCGATAAAGACAAAGACGCCGATCGTGCCGTAATCGCGAAGGAAGAAGGCGACCATGAACCCGACAAAGATCGTGCTGAACCGGCTCCAGGCGTAGGTGAAGCCGATCGCGCGGCTGCGGATGCGGGTCGGATAGAGCTCGGCCTGGTACGCGTGGAACGCGTAGGACAGATTACTCGTCGAGAACGTGATCCAGACGCCGACAAGGATGATGCCGACTGGATCGCGCATCTGCGAGAACACGATCCCGGAGATTGCCAGCGACGCGCAGGCACCGACCAGTTGCCATTTGCGGTGCGTGCGGTCGGCGATAAACGAGGCGAGCAGCGGCCCTGTCGGGTTCGCCAGCGCGATGATGAACGTATAGAGCAGCGACTTCGTCGTCGTGATGCCCTGCGACACCAACAGCGTCGGAACCCAACTGGCAACACCGTAATAGCCGATCGACTGCAGCAGGTTGAAGACGATCAGCATAACCGTCCGCCAGCGGTACGGCGCATGCCACATCTCGACCCAAGCGCCGCGCCCGGCCTCGACCTCGTCGGGCAGGTTCTGCGGTGGCGGCAGCGGCCGCCCGCTCTCTGCCTGCACCCTTGCTTCCATCATGCCGGTGATGCGCTCGGCTTCGGCCGAATTGCCGTGGATCGCCAGCCAACGCGGCGATTCGGGCAGCGACAGGCGGATCCACCAGACGAAGATCGCGCCGGCGGCGGCGATGATCGTCACCCATCGCCAACCCTCGACCCCGAACGGCGCATTCGGCACCAGCCCCAGCGCCAACAGCGACACCGTGGGATACGCGAGAAACTGGAAAGATTGATTGAAGGCGAACGCCTGACCGCGCCGGTCCTTTGGCATAAGCTCCGAGAGATAAGTGTCGACCGTGATCAGCTCGACGCCAATCCCGAGCCCGGCGATAAAGCGCCAGAAATCGATCGCCAGCGGCGTCGTCTGGAAGGCCATGACCAGCGTCGCCAGCGAATACCAAACGAGCGCGAAAGTGAAGATCGTCCGCCGGCCGAACAAATCCGACAGCGAGCTGAACAGCAGCGTGCCGGCGAACATGCCGATAAAGGTCGAGGCGACCAGGCTGGCGAAGCCGTTGATGTCAAAGAAACCTTGCGTCGTCGGCGTGAAGATTTTGGCGGCGAACAGCCCGGGCGCGATATAGGCGATCAGCCCATTGTCGAAGACATCAAAAAACCCGCCCAAGGACAGCAGCAGCACCAGGTGCCAGATGAAGCGCGTGCTGGGCAAGCGGTCGATGCGCGCGGCGATTGTCGCAGCCTCGCGGCTGGCGGCCGATGCATGGGGTGCAATGGCGGGGTTGGCGGCGATGTCGGTCACGGCGGTCCCTCGATCTGTCATGCCGGCGTTCCGGCTGGACCCCTGACGCGACTCCCCCCGCAAGCGATGCGCCGCTCCCGGCGGCACCTGTTGCGGCCAATAAATCACCTTGGCCCTGTCCGCCGCAACCCCGCCTCGCAAAGGACGCGGCAATAGCCGTTGCCCCCAGTATGCGGCGCGGCTAGGCGCGGCCGGCGCCGCCCGCTAACATCCGGCGGAGCGGCAAGCGCGGAGGGATAATGGCGGCGGAACGTCAGTTGCGGTTGGGCGCCTTTATGCGCCCGGTCGGCATCCATACCGGCTGGTGGCGCTACCCCGGCGCCTACTCGGACGCCAATTTCAACCTCCAGCACCTGATCCACTTCGCGCAGAAGCTGGAGGAGGGCAAGTTCGACGCTTGGTTTATGGCCGACCATCTGGCGGTGCTCAACATGCCGATGGCGGCGTTGAAGCGCAGCGCGACAGTGACCTCGTTCGACCCGCTGACGCTGCTGCCGGCGCTGGCGATGTTCACCGAGCACCTCGGCTTGATCGCCACCGCCTCGACCACGTTCGAGCCGGCTTACACGATCGCCCGGCGTTTTGCCTCGCTCGACCATATCAGCGGCGGGCGCGCCGGGTGGAACCTCGTCACCACCTCGAACCCCGACGCGGCACTCAATTTCGGCATGACCGAGCACATGGAGCACGACGAGCGCTACCGCCGCGCGCGCGAGTTCTACGATGTCGTCACCGGATTGTGGGACAGCTTCGCCGAGGACGCTTTTGTCCGCGATGTCGAGAGCGGCGTCTATTTCGACCCCGAGCGGATGCACGTGCTCGACCACAACGGCGAATACCTGTCGGTGCGCGGGCCGCTCAATATCGCGCGGCCGATCCAGGGTTGGCCGGTCGTCGTCCAGGCCGGCGCGTCGGACGCCGGCCGCCAGCTCGCGGCCGAGACCGCCGAAATGATCTTTTCGCCGGGCGGCGGCGGGATTGCCGGCGGGTGCGAATATTACGTCGACGTCAAGGCTCGTGCGGCGCGGCTCGGCCGCAATCCCGACCACATCAAGATTTTGCCCGGCTGTCTCGTCGTGGTCGGCGACACGGTCGAGGAGGCGCAGGCCAAGCGCGCGCAGCTCGACAGTGGCGTGCACCCCGACAGCGGAATCGCCTCGCTGTCGATCGCGCTGGGGTGCGACGCGGGACAGTTCGATCTCGACGCGCCGCTTCCCGACATCCCCGAAAGCAACGCGTCGAAAAGCGGCCGCGAGCGGGTGATCGCCCGCGCTCGCCGCGACAACCTCACCGTCCGCCAGCTGGCGCAGATCGCCGGCGGCTATGGCGGGCTGGCGATGGTCGGGACACCGCAGACCATCGCTGACCAGATGGAGGAGTGGCTGTTCAGCGACGCCTGCGACGGGTTCAACATCATGTTCCCGTGGGTGCCGGGCGGGCTCGACGAATTCGTCGACCTTGTGGTGCCGGAACTGCAGCGCCGCGGCCTCTTCCGCACCGAATACAAAGGCAAGACGCTACGGGAAAATTTGGGGCTGCCGCGCCCGGAGAACCGGTTTTTCCCGCGGCGCAAACAGCCTCTAGCCGCGGACGGTTGATAACGTTGCACGCGCGCGCTGCCATGATCGAAAACAGAAGGCGGCTGTGTTAATGACGACTTTAAGTCGTGCCAATGCCCTGTTTTTCACCGCGGCGCTACTGGTGATCGCCGCGCCAGCACAAGCGGCGGAGCTGCCTCGCTGTTATTATGAGGGCGGTGGTGATC
>JAFAWI010000403.1 GCA_019241915.1 Alphaproteobacteria bacterium | reverse complement strand
CGTGCCACCGGCGATGGGGGTGCTCGCGGTTGTCGCCTACCTAGCCGCCAACCGCGGCCTCCTCAGCGCTGCTTCGCCCGGTCGATGATCCCCGCGTCGCGCAGCGCGGCGATCTCGGCCTCGCCGTAGCCGAGCGCGTCGCGCAGCACCGCCTCGGTATGCTGGCCAAAGGTCGGCGGCGCGCTCACCGGCGGCTGTGCGGCACCGGGAAACTTGATCGGCCGGCCGACTATCTTCATCGCCCCGAGCCTGGCGTGCGTCGCCTCGACCACCATGTCGCGCGCCAGCGCATGCGGGCTCGCCAGCGCGGCGGTCACTCCGAGCACCGGCGAGTGCGGGACATCGGCTTCCTGCAGCCGCTTTTCCCATTCGGCGACCGTCTGCGTGCGGGTGACGGCGGCGATCGCTTCGTCCAGCTCGTCGCGGTGCTGCCGGCGCCCGGTCGGGTTGGCGTAGCGCGGGTCGGCGGCGAGATCGGGCCGCTCCAACGCCTTGCACAAGTTGGCCCAAAACCGCTCCGACAGCACCGCGATGATGATCGAGCCGTCCGACGCCGGAAAGCTGCCATAGGGCACGATGTTCGGGTGGCTCGACCCCATCGGCGGCGGGTCCTCGCCGGTGATGAAGGCGAGCTGCGCAAAGTACCCGAGCATGCCGATCAAGCCGTCATAGAGGCTGATGTCGATCAGCCGTCCCCTGCCGGTGCGGTGCCGCTCGTGCAGCGCGGCGAGGATCGCCATCGGCCCAAACACGCCGCCGACCATGTCGCCGAGCGGAATGCCGAGCTTGACCGGCATATGGCCGCGCTCGCCGTTGATGCTGAGCGCGCCCGACAGCGCCTGGGTGACGATGTCGAAAGACGGCTTGTCGCGCAGCGGCCCCGACAGGCCAAACCCGCTGATCGCGCAATAGATGAGCCCCGGATTGATCTCCGCCAGCGCCGCGTAGCCGAGGCCAAGCCGGTCCATCACACCCGGCCGGTAGTTCTCGACCAGGATATCGGATGTCGCGACGAGGCGGCGCAGGATCTCCTTGCCCGCCTCCTGCTGCAGGTCGACAACAAGGCTCTTCTTGTTGCGGTTGATGCCGAGGAAATAATGGCTCTCACCCTCGACAAAGGGCGGGAAATGCCGCGTCTCGTCGCCGACTTCGGGCGGCTCGATCTTCAGCACTTCGGCGCCGAGGTCGCCGAGGCTCTGGGTCGCAAAGGGCCCGGCCAGCACGCGGGTCAAGTCGATCACCCGCAGCCCCGCCAGCGGCCCGAGCCAGGCTTCCGTGTTGCTCAAGTTTAGAATCCCATACAACCCGTCGTCCCGGAAGGCCGGGATCCACTTATCAGGCGCTCGTGCGACGGAACTGTGGATCCCTGCGCCAGGAATGACGGTTCAAGAGAACGATCACGCTTTGGCGGCGGTCACCATGATCTCGACCAGAACCTCGGGGCGGGCCATGTCGGCGCGCACGCAGGCGCGGCAGGGCGGGTTCTGCAGATCGACCCAGTCGTTCCACACCGCATTCATCTGCGAGAACATCGCCATGTCCTTGATCCACAGGTTCGCGGTCAGCAGGTTCGATTTGCTGGTTCCGGCCTGCTTTAGGTAGTCGTCGATCTTCGCGAGGATCTGCCGGGTTTGGCCCTGGATGTCCTGACTGGTATCGCCGGCGGTAAGTCCGGCGAGAAACACGCGGTCGTCGTGCACAACGACGCGGCTCATGCGCGGCCCTGGCCCCGTGCTGACGTCAATGCGCTGGACAGCCATTTGTTGCTCCTCCCTCAAGCGATTGGCGCGGCAGTGTGGCCCGCCGGCCGCGTGAAGGGAAGGCTTCAGCCGCGGCTCAAGCGCTAGGCGCCCCGTCGTCCTTGAAATTGACGATGCGTTTGCCGTGCGTGTGGATGCCGTAGGTGACGAGCGGCTGGTCGCCCGTCACGCGAAACCCGTGCACTGTGTTCGGCGGGATCGAGATCGTCACGCCAGGCTCCATCGCCACCGTTCCCGGCTCGCCGTCGAGCCACGCCTCTCCCCTGCCTTCCAGCACGGTCAGCACCTCGACATAGGGATGCGAATGCTCGCGCGTCGCGTAGCCCGGCTGCGAGGTCTGGATGCCGGTGCGGATGGGGATGTCAGCGCCGTTGTCGTCGCCGATCAACGTGCGGTAGGTGGCGCCGCCGGGAAACGGCACGACCGGCCGCTCTTCCTCATGGATGACGGTCAGCGGTTCCGGGCGAGCCATCGTCATGCGTTGCTCCTTGTCGAGGGAGCTGCAGCATAGCACGCACGGGGCCTATGCGGCTCGCGCCGGCTGTGGCACCGCGCGGTCCGGCAGCGGCCGCGAGCCGGCATAGTGGCGGCGGATCACGTCAGTGGTGAGGACGCCGCCGGCCAATGCCGCCACCACGATCAAAACAGCCACCACCGCGACGGCCCCCTTGATGTCGTCCACGTCATCGGCGTCGGTAAACAGCGAACCTACCGATTGCATCGCGTCGCCGATGCCGTCGATCGCGGAATACGTGTTGTGGACCTCGGCGTAGGTGTTCCACGCGGCGGCCGCGATGCTCGGCAGGTCGCGCTGCCGCCAAGCGATCACCAGCGATTCTATCCAGATAAACGTGCCCGAGATGAACAGGCCGGGGAACAGCACGACATAGCCGAGGTCGACCGTT
>JAFAWI010000616.1 GCA_019241915.1 Alphaproteobacteria bacterium | reverse complement strand
TACGGCGCGGCCTTTTTCTGGTTCGGCGTGATCCAGGGCGCCGTGGTCTTTGCCTTGTCGTGGCTGATGCGGGCGCCGGCACCGGACGAGGTTCCCGTCGCGACAGCGTCGAAAGTGCTGCTGCAAACGGCAGAGAGCTACACCCCCAAACAAATGCTGGCGACGCCCGTGTTCTGGGTGATGTACGTGATGTTTCTGGTGGTCGCGGCGAGCGGGTTGATGGCGACGGCGCAGGTGGCGCTGATTGCCCGCGACTACGGGGTCGCCAATGTCGCCGTGCTGGCCGGCGCGACGACACTGACCGTGGCGCTGCTCGTCGACAATGTGTTCAACGGGCTCGCGCGACCGCTGTTCGGCTGGATTTCGGACCATATCGGCCGAGAATACACGATGGCGCTGGCCTTCAGCCTGGGCGGCATCAGCTATTGGCTGCTCGGTTCGCTCGGCACCACGCCGTGGGCCTTTATTGCCTTTGCCGGCCTGATCTTTCTGACCTGGGGCGAGATCTACAGCCTGTTCCCATCGACCTGCACCGACAGTTTTGGGACGCGGTACGCCACCGCGAATTTGAGCTTTCTCTACACGGCCAAGGGGCTCGCGGCATTCCTGGTGCCGGTCGCAAATCTGATCGAGGCGGCGGCTGGCGGATGGCACATGGTGTTTGTTGTGACCGCTATCATGAATTTCATCGTCGTCGCGATGGCGCTGTTCGTGCTGCGCCCGCTGCGGGCGCGCCGTCTGGCCGAGCACACACCGGGGCTTGCCGTCGGCGCCCGATAGGACGACGCTTGCCGGCGCAAGGGGAGCGCCAGGCGATGAAGACCAGCACCGACCGCATTCTGACGACGCATGTCGGCAGCCTGCCGCGGCCGCCCGATCTGCTCGCCCGAATCGAGGCGCGTGAGCAGGGCAAGCCGGTGGATGAGGCGGCGTTCGCGGCGCAGCTTTCGGGGGCGGTGCGCGACGTGGTCGCCCGCCAAGTCGCCGCCGGCATCGACAGCGTCTGCGACGGCGAGCAGAGCAAGATCAGCTATACGTTTTATGTCCGCCACCGTTTGTCGGGCATCGGCTCGACAGCCGGCACCGACCATGCCGCGCCGCCGCAAACCGCGGCGCACCGCGATATCCTCGATCATCCCGATTTTATGGAGCGGCTGCGCGCGCAGCGCGGCGGCACGTCATGGTTCGCCGCGGCGGCGGTGCCCTATTGTACCGGACCCGTCACGTACGAGAACCGGGCCCCGCTGCGCACCGACCTTGCCAACCTGTCGGCCGCCGTCGCCGCAGAAAAGCCGGCCGAAGCCTTCATGAACGCCGCCTCGCCGGGCGTTCTCACCAAATTCGTCCCCGACCGCTACTACAAAAACGAGGATGCCTACGTCGAGGCGCTCGCCGATGCTCTGCAAGAGGAATACGAGGCGATCAACCAGGCAGGCTTCATCCTGCAGATCGATGCTCCCGACCTCGGCTCGGCGCGCCACAACCAGTACCAGCACCTGTCCGGCGCCGACTTCCTCAAAGTCGCCGAACGCAACATCGAGGCGGTCAACCACGCGACGCGCAACATCCCGCCCGACCGCATGCGGCTGCACATCTGCTGGGGCAATTACGAGGGGCCGCACACGCACGACATCCCGCTCGCCGCGGTGTTCGATGTCGCGGTGAAGGCGCGGCCGCGTGCGCTTCTGTTCGAAGCCGCCAACCCCCGCCACGCGCACGAGTGGGAGGAGCTGCGGGACAAGAAGATCCCGGACGACCTGGTCCTGATGCCGGGCTGCATCGATTCGACGACCAATTTCGTCGAGCATCCCAAGCTGGTGGCGCAGCGAATCGAGAATTACGCCCGTCTGGTCGGCCGCGAGCGGGTGGTCGCCGGCACCGATTGCGGTTTCGCCACATTCGCCGCACAGCAGAGCATGGTCGTGCCGTCGATCGCCTGGGCCAAGCTGGGCGCGCTCGCGGCCGGCGCCCGCATCGCCAGCGAGCGTTTGTGGGCCCCGCGTGGTGCGCGTTAGGATCGGCGGTACGATCTGCCGCCGCGCGGCCCAATAATGGCAAGAGACATGCAGCCAATGCGGGAACTCCATCTCGGTTAATCACGAATAGAGCGCGCTACTGCCCGCACGGTCGTTGATCGGGCCATGTCACTGCGGCAAAACAAGAGGGCGAGCGAGCGATGGAGGAGGCCGAGATGTTCCGCATCAAGCGCCTTGCCAATTCTACTTTAGCGATCGCGCTGATTGCCTGGCCGGCCGCGGCTGCCCCGGTTGCCTCGCCGCCTGCGGCGCCGCCTTGGACCGCATTGGTTGACGCCCAGTACAATGGCGGCAATTCAGGGCGGGTGATGTCCGGGATCGGTGGGTTTTGGGGGAACGGCGGCGGGTTTGGCGGCGGGCGCTACAACAACTGGCCGAGCCCGCCGCCGCGACAAAGCTATCAGCCGCCCGTCTACAACACGTATCAGCCGCCGCCGCAAACACCGCCGCAAGTGCAAGCCCCACCGGCGCCGGTCGCCGCGGAAACACCGTACTCCCAGTCCATCTCGGGGCGCAGGACCACCCTGCATCGGCCGATCCCCTATGCGCAACCCAACTACCTGGCGACGCTCAGCAGCGTCCAGGGCGAGGACGTTGCGGTGAAACCGGCCGGCGGCACCTTCAACAACATTTCGTCGGGCCGACAATTGAAGGCCCTGGACGAGCTGGCGAGCGGCCCCGATACACAGGTGACGGTGACATTGCGCGACGGCAGCACGCTGCAGGTCAGTCCCGCGACCCAGCTCAGCTTTGCACCGCTCGACGACGATAAGAACAACGACAAGGCATTGGTCGCGTTGAAGCTTGGCGAAGTGTCGGCGAAAATCAGCTTGGGCGCGACGCGCGGCTACAATTTTGCGGTCAAGACCGAGCGCGCAATGGTCGCTGTGCGCGAGGCGACCATCGTCGTGCGCCACGACAAACGGATGGGCGTCACCACGATCGAGGTCAGCGACGGGGTGGCGGTCGTCAAGCCCGCCAATACCCTGCTCGCCGCGATCAACCTGCGGGCAGGCCAGCAGGCAGTCATCGATGCAGAGAATATGGACGCCC